>JANMZB010000816.1:0-30478 GCA_031382725.1 Sphingobacteriaceae bacterium
TATTAATTTCCATTCATTGAGTTCGTCTATAAATTCAGGCTCATCTAATCCACTCATTAATGCCGCTTGTTTATAGTACTCTTGTTTTGGCGGATGGCTTGACGAACACGCATTAAATGTGTAACCAAAAGCTTTTTTCTCAATTATGGCGTTTGTAACTTCAATGCATTGATCAAGGGTAATCATGTTTACGGGAGCTTGTCCGTTTGGAATTTCTTTCTTTCCTGCAAAAAATCTTCCCGGGTCTCTCCCCGGACCGGTTAGTCCGCCAAAACGAATTATACAAAGTTTAAAATCACTCTGATTTTTGAGTAAATTTTCGGCTTCTAATATTGCCTTTCCTGAATCAGTGACAGGACTTGGTAGGGAGTTTTCATTGAGCTCGTCATTCACATCGCCGTAAACACTTGTTGAGCCGATAAAGATTACATGCGGAATCTTAAACTTAATAACGGCTTCTTTAATCATTGCAATTTTATCCGGATAAAGCTGGCTCTGACCTGAACTGCGTTTAGGTGGAATGCTGATTACAAGCAGATCGCAATTGAAAAAATCAGGGTGATATGCTTCAGTATCTGATTCAAAATTGACTTGAAAAGGATTGATGCCTGCAGCTTTTAATGTTTCGAGTTTATCATCAGTAGTGGAAGAACCGTTTACCTGAAAGCCTTTAGATATAAGATTTACCGCCAAAGGGAAACCGTACCAACCACAGCCTAAGATACTAATTGTGTTTATGTTGTTCAATGGGTTTGTTTAATGAGCGAAAGTATAAAATCTGATTATAATACTATTCTTCGGAATTTATAAATTCCGAAGCCTTATCATAGGGATTGCAATCCAGAATAATATATTTTAGGGTTCGCAGAACCCACAATAAGGCTTGAATTATAATTTCGAAGAGTACTATTGAGAATAATGAAAGGAAATCTCTATTTTCACAACAGATTTAGATGATCTTCAACTCCATGAAGACTTACCTTGAGGAAATTATAGAACAATATCAATTTGAAAAGGAACGACTAGATCGTTTAATAAGCGATGCTGTTGAACAAGGAGAATATTTGTCGGCCCATTTCCACTCTATTTCTCTTAGAGACACCAATTATAAACTTCAGATTTTCAATTTGCTTAGAGACCCTTACTATGATCAAAAAAATCATTTGAGAAATATGATTCCTAGAATCGAAGCTCTACACAAAGACTTGGGTATAAAAAATGATGAGACATATATCACAAGTATGTGGGATGAACTGGAAGCATTAAACCAAAAGGAAAACATGCCAGTTTTGGATACTCAATACATTGATGACGCAATTTTCGATTTAGTAGAAAAAAGTTTAAATAGCTTTAAGCTGATCTTAATTAAAGAACAGAACCTAGTGCTTACCTTTAATCTCCCCGAAGAAAACCTTCTTGGAATCTCCTTTCCTCCTTTGTCTGAAATAAAAGAGAAACACATACTAGAACACAAGTTTCCTCAGCTTATTAGCCTTGGATTTACCTGCGAGGAATCGGAACAGTTAACTTACCTCTACAATATAAGTGATTTTAAAAATGCACTAAAGCTGAAAGAGCTTCTTTCGAGAATAGTGTTCGATGTTTACTATTTTTCGGAATTAGATCGGCCGTTAACTTTAGAGCGCGAATGATGATACATTCACATGCTCGTCGGATTTGTAATCTGTTAAAAGCTGAAATTTAATTAACGTCGCATTTCCGCGTTAGGGATTGAAGTGTAAAATCCTTTTTGCCTCCTTCAGGCAAAAATATTGTAACGCAAAGCCCGCCCGAACGCCCAACCAATTATCCCATTTCCGTAGTATTCACCTTCGCTTCCTTTGGTACAAAAAATTGATAATAAATCAGCCCGCTCATGGTGAGTGCAATGCCAAGAAGTGAGGGAATAAATGCGGTAACCAGCGTTACGACCATAAATGTGCCGTGTATTAAAAGTACCAGAATTAATGTATAAGGATAGCCCCAGGCTCTGTATGGTCGTAATGCATCGGGGAATTTCTTACGTAGAACATAGATGGAAGCGAAGGTTAGTACATTAAAAACCGACGAAGTGAAGGAAAAATAATCAATCACAGCTTCGTATGCGCTTCCTGCAAAAGTGGCACATAAAATAAGAATCGTTGCCCAAGCTGCCTGAGCATACATTGAATTGTTGGGCGTTTTGTATTTAGGATGAATTAAAGCCAGTTTTCTGAAAAATAATTTATCTCTGGCCATAGCAAACCAGGTACGGCTCTTTACCAGAATCTGCGTATTTACGTTTCCGAAAGTACTTACCATAATGGCGATTGCCACAAACAACGCGCCCGCTGTCCCCATTACAACCTTCATAGAATCGATAGCCACGCCTTTGGAAGCACCCATCGCTTCGGGGCCTAAAAGATTTAAATAGGCGGTGTTGATCAAAAGATAAAGAAGCATTACCAGTCCGATTCCAAAAAACAAAGAAAGCGGGAGGTTTTTCCTTGGATTTTTAATTTCCTCAGCAACATAAGTGGCGCCTTCCCATCCGCTATAGGCGAAAAAGCCGTAACGCAAGGCTGTGAAGATCGAAACAATTCCCGCCCAGGTCCATGGTTTATCAACAGCATCGGCAAAGTTTTCGGTTTGTATGCCTTTAGACAGACTAAATCCGATGATCGAAACCAGTAGCGCTAACTTTAAGAAGCTAAAGATGTTCTGAAATACGCCACTAAGTTGAATGCCGAATGAATTAGCCGCTGTAAGCAGAAAAATCAAGGCGATAGCTAACACGCCTTCCTGAAAGCCGCCGATTTCGACGTTAATAGTAGATAACGCATTTTCGGAAAAAAATAACGCTACCGCAGCAATAGACCCTGTTTCGGAGACAAAGAACATTGCCCAGCCACGTAAAAATGTAACAACAGGCGGATAGGCTACTTTTAAAAATACATACGGCCCTCCAGATCTCGGCATCATGGCAACCAATTCGGCGTAGCATAAAGCGCCCAATATGGTGGCAATTCCTCCAACAATCCAAACCCCGTAAAACATGCTTACCGATGCCGTAATAAACATAATAGGAGCAGGGGTGCGGAAAATTCCTGAACCGATAATGCGGTTAATTACGATCGAAAGTGTTTCGGTTAGGCCAAGCTTCCTTTCGAGTTCGGTTTTTTCATCAAAAATCTGCTTTGGCTCCATATTAGCTAAATGTAATATTTTCTAATTTTCAAACCACAAAGCCGCAATATTGTTCAAAAAGCAATATATTTTCAACATTAACTAATACTTAAATTATGATAAGAAGATCAACAGCTGTATGGAATGGTACAGGTAAAGAAGGAAAAGGTGTTTTAACATCAACTAGTGGTGTATTGAATGATACGCCGTATTCTTTTGCGGCACGTTTTGAAAGTGAAGACGGTAAAGCGGGAACTAATCCTGAAGAATTGATCGCGGCGGCTCATGCCGGATGTTTTTCTATGGCATTAAGTTTTCAATTGGCTGGCGCTGGTTTTACTCCAACTGAATTAAAAACCGAGGCAGCTGTTAAAGTTGACCAGGTTGAAGGTGGATTCAAAATAACTTCGATTAAGCTCACTTTAACTGGTCAGGTTCCAAATATCAGCGAAGAACAATTTTTACAATTGGCAAATGAAGCTAAAGAAGGATGTCCGGTAAGTCAGGCACTTTCTGCTGTAGAAATTACGCTTGACGCGAAATTAGGGTAATGGAAATTTGTTTGCCTGCTGCAATGGAAGATTGTTCGGGTTTGTGTGAAACCGATTTCGACGAGTATAAAATCCCACTGCCCACGGAAGGGTATGAGCAGAAAAGCGATAATGAATTTATTCTAAAGTTTAAAAATGGCGAAGATGCGATTAAATATGCCATCCATTTAAATGATGTATATGATCGTATGTCGACTTTGCCTGATTATTATTGTTCAAGAATGAAGATCAAAGAGATTATTAAAGCAGTAAATGATCAGGCTGTTTTATGATTAGGGTTACCTTTTTCATCTAAGGGTATTAAGTTTAAAATAACCCTAAAAAGATTTTATGAAAAATTTATTTAAATTCGGTTTCCTTGCTTTCGCAATCACTTTAACAGTTGCAGCTTGTCAGTCAAACACTAAAACTGATGCAACTACAGATTCAATTGACTCTACTGCTGATGTTACTTCTGATTCTTTAGTTAGCCAGGCTGATACTGTTGATTCAGCTGCTGAAGCTTCTGTTGATTCATTAAAAAAATAGTATAAAAAAGCCTGTTGTTATATGCAACAGGCTTTTTTATACTACATCTTCTATCTTAAAATCCTTTCCATTAAAGCTGAACTTACTGCCTTTTTTTAGTCCTAGCATTAATTTGCCTATGGGCGATGCTGAAGATATGACAAAGTAAGTTTTTTCTTGTACCTCCATCTGGCCGCCGCTTATTGCGATAAAAAAAGTCCCATTATTGGTAGATATAATACTTCCATTCTCAATGATTTTAGAATTTTTAGTGACCGGAATTTGAAGTAACGCATGCTTTAATTTTTTAGCTTCCAGTAATTGTGCTTCATTCCTGCTAATTTCCTGCTGCATCATTTCCCTGGTAGTTTCATATTTATCCCCCGCACTGCTTTTAGTGTCATCCTGCGATGCATCCTTCGCCTGGCTAATTGCTTTCTCCGTCGATGCGATCCGTTCATCAACAAATTCCAGACATTTATCAAATAATTCTTGTTTCAAATGAAGCATCTGCAAATGAAGTGATAATAAATTTACGCAATCGATACTTGTACAATAATTTTTGTCGGATACTTTTGTAACAGTTTATCTATCCATAAATCCAATTACAAAAAACTTTATGCTTCAAAATCACGAAATAGATTATCACATTTACGGTGAGGAAATGCAATATGTGGAGGTAGAACTCGATCCTCAGGAAACTGCAGTAGCGGAAGCCGGTGCGTTTATGATGATGGATGACGGCATCCAAATGCAAACCATTTTTGGCGATGGAAGTCAGCAGCAATCAGGATTATTAGGTAAACTTTTTAGTGCCGGAAAGCGCTTGCTTACCGGCGAAAGTTTGTTTATGACCGCTTTCACAAATTCCGGTAATGGAAAAAAACGAGTAAGCTTTGCTTCTCCTTATCCGGGGAAAATAATTCCATTAGATCTTTCGCTCCTTGGCGGAAGAATTACTTGTCAGAAAGATTCTTTTTTATGTGCCGCTAAAGGTGTAAGCATCAGCATAGAATTTCAAAGAAAGCTTGGAGCGGGGTTATTTGGCGGGGAAGGATTTATCATGCAAAAACTTGAAGGCGATGGAATGGCATTTGTACATGCGGGCGGACATGTTGCCGAACGTACTTTGCAACAAGGCGAAATTTTAAAAATCGATACCGGATGTATTGTTGCATTTACACAGGGTGTTAATTACGATATTCAGTTTGTAGGCGGAATTAAGAATACCTTTTTTGGTGGCGAGGGTGTTTTCTTTGCTACGCTACAAGGTCCGGGTAAGGTTTGGATTCAGACGTTGCCGATAAGCAGACTAGCTGGAAGAATTTTAGCCTATGCTACGGGTAACAGGAAAGAAGAAGGAAGTTTATTAGGTGGTATTGGTAATCTTTTGGATGGGAATTAGAATATTGGTCAGGACTTCAAATTTTTAAACCTGTAGCAATTTTTAATTTTGACTTTTTAATTTTGACTTAACATCATCTGCCAGGGCAAACTTGCATAGCCCTTTAAGAATTCAGAATCGGTAGGGATTATTTTTTCGTCTTCAGTAAGAGTTGTAAGACAACTGTTTTCCATGGTGTAAAGGTACTATTTAGAATAGTTCTAAACGAATTTATGATTATTTTATCATGTAGTTAATTTAACCTATGATAAATAAAGTAGTTTCTAACGCTGAAGCCGCAATTCTGGATCTTATAAATGGGATGACCATTTTAGTGGGAGGGTTTGGTCTTTGCGGAATCCCCGAGAATTGTATCAAAGCGATGGTCCAAAGTGGCGTTTCTAATCTGACTTGTATATCAAATAACGCAGGTGTTGATGATTTTGGCTTAGGCCTGATGCTTCAACAAAAGCAAATCAAAAAAATGATTGCTTCCTACGTAGGTGAAAATGCAGAATTTGAAAGGCAACTACTCTCCGGTGAATTAGAAGTTGAACTCATCCCGCAAGGAACGCTTGCCACACGTTGTTTAGCCGCAGGTTATGGAATGCCGGCAATTTTTACCCCGGCAGGTGTGGGAACAGAGGTGGCTGAAGGAAAAGAAATGAGAAACTTTGATGGAAAAGATTATTTGATGGAGATGGCTTTCAAAGCCGATTTTGCTTTAGTAAAAGCCTGGAAAGGAGACACAGCCGGTAACCTGATCTATAAGGCTACAGCAAGAAATTTCAATCCTCTTATGGCTATGGCCGGAAAGATTACGGTCGCAGAAGTTGAATACCTTGTTCCCGCCGGTGAATTAGATCCCGATCAGATTCATACGCCGGGCGTATATGTGCACCGGATTTTTGAGGGAGCGCATTATGAAAAACGAATCGAACAAAGAACAGTAAGAACCCGATAACCACATGCTTGATAAAAATGGAATAGCGAAGCGAATAGCACAAGAAATCAGGGATGGTTATTATGTGAATTTGGGTATAGGTATTCCAACACTTGTAGCAAATTATATTCCGGATGAACTGAATATCGTTCTGCAGTCCGAAAACGGACTCCTAGGAATGGGGCCTTTCCCTTATGAGGGAGAAGAAGATCCGGATTTAATCAATGCCGGCAAACAAACCATTACCACATTGAACGGCTCCTCTTTTTTCGATTCGGCTATGAGTTTTGGGATGATCAGAGCTCAGAAAATAGATCTCACAATTTTGGGTGCGATGGAAGTTTCGGAGAATGGCGATATCGCAAATTGGAAAATTCCAGGCAAATTGGTGAAAGGTATGGGCGGTGCGATGGATCTGGTTGCCTCGGCTAAAAATATTATTGTTGCTATGCAGCATGTTAACAAAGCGGGCGAAAGTAAATTACTTCCGTCTTGTACTTTGCCTTTAACAGGAGTTGCTTGTGTTAAGAAAGTGGTTACCGAATTAGCAGTTTTAGATATTTTGCCCGGCGGCGGATTTAAACTTTTGGAGCTGGCACCTGGAGTCTCTATAGAAGAAGTGAAAAATGCAACGGAAGGTAAATTAATAATTGAGGGAGAGATCCCCGAAATGATTATATAAATTATATCTACAAAAATTAATCTTCATTTTCCCTTTCCGACAGCTTAGGAATCAAACCCGATTCTGATAGATTATTTAAATTATCATTCATATTTACGATTCTATCGTCTATTTCATTTACACATTTATCCATTTCATATATAAATTCCTTGTCATCAATCAGAGCTTCTTTCTCAAGCATCATTAAGCCTTTCATCGTAGCAACCGGACCCCGAATATGATGTGATAAATGTGAAGAGTATTCTGAAAGTTTACGGTTTTTAATTCGGAGTTCTTTCGTTCGTTCGTCGATAATCTGCTCTAAATTATGATTAACCTGGTTCAAAAGTTCCTTTTGCAGAGAGATTTCCTCATTAAGGGTATTGAGCTGTTTATTGGTTTTGTTCTTTTTCTTAACGTCATTAAAAAGGAGGAAAATGACGATAAAAGCCAAAATGGAAACGATAATTGCCGCTATTAATAAAACTTTGTTTGTTTTTTCTCGCTCAATAATAATTTGGCTTTCTTTTTCTTTTTGAAGGGATTTAAATTGTGCGTCTAATAATCCTATTTTATCAGATTCAACATTACTAAAAGTAGTACTATCCAAAGTGTAAACGGTTTTTAAGTAATTAAAAGCCTTTTTATAATTTCCTTTTGCAGCTTCCAATTGGTAAGATTTTAACAAATAGTCATGCTCTATTCTACCACTTTTAGAAGTCTTAGAATATAATACACCCTCATTTAAGGTAAACTCTGCTTTTGAATAGTCTTTTCTTGCTAAATAGATATCGAACAAGGTTAGATTAATACTAGCTACCACTTTAAATAGATCTTGTTTTTTTGCCCTCGTTTTAGCCTCAAGTAATATTTCTTCAGCTTTTAAAACATGTTTCAATTCAAAATAAACCACTCCTTTATTTTGTAAGCTATTAATAATTCCTACCTGGTTGTTCAGTTTTTCAAACATATCAAGGCTCTTGTCAAAATTCGCTAGTGCTTGCGCAAACAAATTTTTTCGGAAGTATATAATTCCAATATTGAGGTAAGTGCTACCAATTAGATCAGTAATATTATTTTTTTCTGCAAGCTTTAAAGATTTATGGAAGTATTTAAGACCTTCGTTATAATCGATTTCTCGATATAGATTTCCGATGTTATTATAAACTCTTGCTTGTCCAACGATGTTTTGTGACTGTTTGAAAGCAGAAAGTGAAAGGAGATAATTTGACATCGCGCTATCTGCACGGTCACGATAGTAGTGACCAATACCAATAATCCTATGGGCTTCAGCTATCCCGTTTTGATATTGAGCAGTAAGGGATAATTTGAGTGCTTTTCTTCCGAAAGCTAACGTTTTGTCAGGATTAGTCAGTCGAATTTCAAAAGCGGATTTATTTAAATGATCTATCTTAAGGCTATCCTTTGTAAAATCAATCCTTTGTCCAAAAATTATTGAAAATTTTAAAAACAAAATGATTGTAAATGTATACCTTAGTTCCATAATGGTGTTCACCCAAAGATAAGGACTATTTTACGGGTGGGTTCCCAAAAGGTTTCAAAAATTATTTAATAACTCTCAATATTTATACTCTCAATTAATTTTTAACAATCTAAATTAACAATCTCATGAAAAAAGCTCTATTAGTATTAGCAGTAGCTGCAATTGGCCTTGTGTCTTGCAAAAAAGAAGAAACAGTAAAACCGGTTAACGCTGTAAGTATTTCAGGCGGTAAAGGTAATCTAGGTGAAATGGACTAATTCCTTTAATAAGGAAATTAGTTTAATGTATGATGTTTAAGTTTTAGATATTTCACTCAACGCAATCAAAGTATTCACAACTAGGTTATATTTGTGAAACCGAGATTTCATGCAAGAGATAAAGAAATATATTAAAGAAAATCAGCAGCGGTTCTTAGACGAGCTCTTTGAACTGCTGCGTTTTCCTTCTGTTAGTGCTGATCCCAAATATAGTACTGACGTTTTTAAGACCGCAGATTTTGTTGCCGAAAAACTCAAAGCCGCAGGTGCTGACAAGGTCGAAGTTTGCTCTACAGCCGGATATCCTATAGTTTACGGTGAAAAGATTACTAATGCTGCTAAACCAACGGTTTTGGTGTACGGTCATTACGATGTTCAGCCGGCTGATCCCTTAGAATTGTGGAATTCTCCACCTTTCCAACCCATAATAAAAGACGATAAAATCTTCGCCAGAGGAGCCTGCGATGATAAAGGACAGTTCTATATGCATGTAAAGGCATTTGAACTTATGATGAAATTGGACACCCTTCCATGTAATATCAAATTTATGATCGAAGGGGAGGAAGAGGTTGGTTCTGATAATTTGGGCGACTTTGTAAAAGCAAACAAAGAACGTTTAAAAGCTGATGTGATACTTATTTCAGATACAGCGATGATAAGTCTCGATACGCCATCCCTGAAAACAGGTCTGCGTGGTTTATCTTATCTTGAAGTAGAAGTTACGGGTCCGAATCGCGATTTACATTCAGGAGTTTATGGTGGCGCGGTTGCTAATCCGGCTACGATTTTATGTCAGATGATTGCCTCGTTACACGACGCCAACAATCATATCACTATTCCTGGTTTCTATGATAATGTAGATAGTTTAACGGAAGAAGAGCGCGACCAATTAAATGCCGCACCTTATAATGAAGCGGAATATAAAGCAGATTTAGGTGTTGAAGAACTTTGGGGAGAACTCGGCTATACGGCTATTGAACATACCGGCATCAGACCGACCTTAGAAGTTAATGGTATCTGGGGAGGGTACATCGGTGAAGGTGCGAAAACGGTATTGCCTTCAAAAGCCAGTGCGAAAATATCAATGCGGCTGGTTCCAAACCAGCAATCCGACAAAATCACAAGATTGTTTAAACAGCATTTTGAAAACATTGCGCCTAAAAATGTTAAAGTAAAAGTTACGCCCCATCACGGTGGGGAGCCTGTTGTAACACCTACCGATAGTATAGCTTTTAAAGCCGCTGAAAAAGCTATTGAAGAATCGTTCGGAAAAAAACCAATTCCAACAAGGGGAGGGGGAAGTATTCCAATTGTATCTCTATTTGAGAAAGAACTGGGCATAAAAACAGTATTAATGGGTTTCGGTTTAGATAGCGATAATCTGCATTCGCCAAATGAAAAGTTTGATATAGCCAACTATTTTAAGGGGATTGAGACGATACCGCTATTTCATAAATATTTCGCTGAGTTAAGTAAGTAAGTTTTTGCCACAAAGGCACAAAGTCTCAAAGAGCATGTAATCTTAGTGCCTTAGCGACTTCGTGGCTATTTTTGAATACCAGCCAGCCTGTAAAAAAAACGTAATAGTTTTGCCAAAAGGCTCAAAGACACTAAGTTCTCTCTGTGCCTTAGCGTCTTTGTGGCTATAATATACTTCCAGTGCCAGTAAAACGCAAACGTAAACCCGTTAGGAAAAAGAAGGGCAAATCCCTGTCTTTAAAAGTAAAATCCATAATAGCAGGAGTAATACTTATTCTGTTGTCTCCCTTTTATTATGGCTATATCTTAAAATTTGCAGCATCTGCCTGGGTGTCTGTTAAGAATATTGGCGGCGACCCTGATTACCCAACATTTAAAGATTACGGCATTCGTATTCCAAAAAAATATTCCATTCATGGCATTGATGTATCTTATTACCAGGGTAAAATCGATTGGCAAAAGGTGAGTGCCATGAATGAAGATGGTGTAGAAATTGATTTTGCATTTATCAAGGCTACCGAAGGAGTTTTACTTGTAGATCGGTATTTTCAACGCAACTGGCGCGAAGCACCTAAGGCCGGGATATTTTGTGGGGCTTATCATTTTTTCCGGCCAAGGAAATCTGGTAAATGGCAAGCTAAGTTTTTTCTTCAAACGGTTGATGTAGAGGCGGGCGATCTTCCGCCGGTGGTTGATGTGGAAGAACTGAATGGTGTTTCACCGGCAAAGATGAGAAGCCAATTAAAGGAATACGTAGATCACATTTATAATCGTACCGGCGTTAAGCCAATTATATATACCGGGCTTAGCTTTTATAATGACTATTTAAAGGGATATTTTAATGATAATCCTTTGTGGATCGCTCATTATTATAAACCCAAACTTAAGATCAATGAAACAACGAAGTGGCACTTCTGGCAGCACTCAGATAAGGCCCATGTGAACGGGATTGGATATATAGTCGATTTTAATGTGTTTAATGGAGATAGGGAAGCATTGGTGGACTTGCTGGTGAAGTAGATTTTGGCCACGAAGGCGCCAAGACACTAAGAATGTATAATCGAGATAATTGAACGTAGTCTCTTTAAGGCTAACTAAATTGTTAACCTCTCACACCCGCTTAAAAACCCTTCATCAGCATCTGCCCCGATACCTGGAGTATCGCCTATATCCAAAAAGTAGCCATTGTATTTTACTCCGCCAGTGCAAGGATCTTCCAGGTGCCCAATCATACAAGTATCTAAATCATAAAATTGAATATCCGCGCAAGCGTAAGCAAAATGAAGTTTAGCGCTTAAGGCGATACGGCTTTCAAGCATCCCGCCAATCATACAGGATATTTGAGCTTCTTTGGCTGTATTGTAAATCTTTAACGATTCGGTGATTCCGCCAGATTTGGAGAACTTGATATTGATGTAATCGCAGGCTTTCTCGTTTATTAATTTTCGGGCGTCGTGATGGTTAAAGCAGCTTTCATCTGCCATAATTTTTATTGGCGAGATTTCTCTTAAGGCGGGTAGAAAATCATCATACCAAGCACTCATCGGCTGTTCGCAAAATTGAATGTTTTGATTGGCCAGGCCGACTAAGGCCTTAATGGCATCTTCAAAAACCCAGCCCTGATTGGCGTCAATTCTCAAAATGAGATCAGGGCCAATCGCCTCACGGATTTTGATGATACGTTGAATATCATCATCGGCATTTTTGCCCAGCTTAACCTTTAATATCCTGGCTCCGGAAGCCTTGAAATCCTGTGCTTTTGCCACCATTTCATCAATAGAGCCAATACCAATTGTTATGTCAGTTTCAATTTCTCTTTTCGCGCCATTAAGAAATTTGTATAATGGAAGCCGGGCAGTTTTTGCAGCAATATCATACAAAGCCATGTCAAAGGCACTTTTTATTGTGAAATTATGAGCAGTAAACTTGTGCAATTCATCCATCCGTTCTTCGATCGCTAATGGATCCTTCTCTTTCCACAACTTTGCGAACTCTCTCGCCATCGCTAAACAAGTTTCCTGAGTTTCTCCAACAATCATCGGGAAAGCTGAACATTCACCAACGCCATAAAAGCCGCCATCCGTGTGAACACGAATAAAAACGTTTTGCGCATAATCCATCGTTCCGGTAGCGATGGAGAATGGGCGCATTTTTATGCTAAAACGATATATGTCGATATGAGTTATTTTCATAATGCGTACGTGGGGGCAATTCATGAATTGCCCTTACATTACCCTAAGATAAGATTTAGAAACTACCTTTGCAGCTCATTATGCCAAATAGATTAAGTAAAGAAACCTCGCCATACTTATTGCAGCATGCCAATAACCCGGTAGAATGGTATGCCTGGGGCTCTGATGCTTTGACAAAAGCAAAAGAAGAAAATAAATTGATATTGGTGAGTGTGGGATATTCTGCCTGCCACTGGTGCCACGTAATGGAACATGAAAGTTTCGAGGATGATGACGTAGCTGAAATCATGAACCAATATTTCATTTGTATAAAAGTGGACCGCGAAGAACGACCGGATGTTGATCAGATTTATATGACCGCCGTTCAATTAATGACCGGCCAGGGCGGTTGGCCATTGAATTGCATTTGTTTGCCCGATCAGCGACCGGTTTATGGCGTCACCTATTTACAAAAAAACGACTGGAAAAATTTACTTCTTAATCTTGCTAATTTCTGGCGGGAAAAACCCGAGGAGGCGTTTGAATATGCCGATAAGTTAACTAAAGGAGTTCACGATTCAGAAAGCCTGAATTTATCTGATGAACAGTTTGAATACGCTACGAAAGATTTAGAAGAAATTTTCAATCCACTTAAGCGGAATTTTGATATGGCCGAAGGCGGTTATAATCGAGCACCTAAGTTCCCGCTCCCTAATAATTGGCAATTTGTTTTGCGCTACGCTCATTTGATGAAGGATGAGATTGCACATGCTGCTCTAAAGCTTACGCTTGATAAAATGGCTTTCGGCGGTATTTATGATCATATAGGTGGTGGTTTTGCGCGCTATTCTGTAGATGGGTTCTGGCATGTTCCGCACTTTGAAAAAATGCTGTATGACAATGCCCAACTGGTAAGTTTGTATGCTGAAGCGTATCAGTATTATCCCAATGAATTATATAAAAATGTCGTTTACGAAACACTAGCCTGGGTAAAACGTGAAATGACTTCGCCGAAAGGCGGTTTTTATTCTGCACTTGATGCAGACAGCGAAGGAGTGGAAGGGCAGTTTTACACTTTCACGAAAGCTGAAGTAGTTGAGTTTTTAGGTGAAGATTCCGAACTGTTTTGTTTGTATTACAACATCACCGAAGGCGGTAACTGGGAGGAAGAAAGAACCAATGTGCTGATGCGTACAGAGGATGATGAGACATTTGCGCAAGATTCTGGAATTTCCACTGAAGAATTAAAGCGATTGATTAAAGTTCAGAAGCAAAAATTATTCGCTTATCGCGAAAGCCGAGTACGTCCGGGTTTAGATAATAAAATACTAGCCTCCTGGAACGGCATGATGTTAAAGGGTTTTGCTGATGCTTATAAAGTGTTTAATGAGCCGGAATTCCTGAGTATGGCGATAGCAAATGCAGAATTCACTCTTAATAATATGGTGAGTGATGATGGCCGACTTGAGCGCATTTATAAAACTGAACGGGAACTTCCAGGCGTGGCTTTCTTAGATGATTACGCTTTAGTAATTGAGGGATTGATCAGTTTATATGAAGCTACCTTTACTGAAAAATGGTTACTCAGTGCCCGCGAATTATGCGAGTATGCCTTGCAAAATTTTTATGATCCGGGAACAGGGATGTTGTTTTACACATCACAGCATGATCAGGAGCTTATTGCCAGGAAATTTGAATTGCTCGATAATGTGATTCCAGCATCTAATTCGGTAATGGCTAATAACCTGCATAAGCTTGGTCATTTCTTTGATGATGAAATGTACCTGGTTCAATCGGCTAAAATGCTTCAAAATAATTTTCCTCAAGTTAAAACTTACGCTTCCGGATATTCAAACTGGGCAATTTTGCTTTTAAATAATGTCTTCGGCCTAAACGAGATTGCAATTACCGGCCCTGATGCAGAGCAAAAACGACAGGAACTCGAAAAAACTTTTATACCTAATAAAATTCTCTTGGGCGGAAGTGCAGGAACATTACCTTTGCTGCAAGACAAATGGGTAGGGGAAACCAAGATTTTTGTTTGTAAAAACAGAACATGCCAGTTGCCCGTTACAGAAGTTGCCGAAGCTCTAAAACAAATTATTTAGAGATGCTGAAACAAGTTCAGCACGACATTTTGTATTAATCACAGTATTCCTTCAGGTTTACTTTATTTATAAATCGCAGGGCTTTGTGCCGGCAAAAATTAGTGTAATGACTATTCAACCAAACAGCGTTGTGGCGCTTACGTACGATTTGTACACCACAGAAAATGGCGAAGAAGTATTTGTAGAAAAAGCTACCGAAGAACAGCCTTTAGTTTTTTTATTCGGAGTTGGCATGATGCTTCCGAAGTTCGAGGAAAATTTAAATGGCTTGTCGCAAGGCGCAGCTTACGATTTCCATTTGGCTGCCGCCGATGCTTATGGCGAAACAGATGCGAGTGCCGTTGCGGAACTTGGTTCTGATATGTTTGAGGGCATGGATAAACCGGAAGTTGGTTCTGTGTTGCCTTTACAGGATAATCAGGGTAATCATTTTAATGCAAAAGTGGTAAGCGTTACTGATGAGAATGTTACCGTTGATTTAAACCACCCGATGGCTGGTCAGAATTTGCATTTTAAAGGCCAGATTCTAAGTGTGCGTGAAGCTACGCCAGATGAGCTTGCTCATGGGCACGCGCATGGTGTTGATGGGCATTCGGGACATTAAGTTAAGCATCCCCATACTTTCAACTTGCCAAAAGTTCTAAACTTTTGGCAAGTTGAAAGTATGGGGAGAATTTCTTTTATTAAAGAGATTTAGAAATGAAGTCTCGTCTCCGAAACTTCTTCAGCCCTGTTTTACCTTACAAGTCCGCCCATTACAAACCCAACCCGCTTCGGGCTTTACATTTCAATCAGGTTTACATTTGGAAGTTAGTTGTTCAACTCGGGGTGCCATAATATAGCACAAATAAAGAAGCCACAATGAGTGTTATAAAGCCTCCACCAACCCAAATAACTAGTTCCGAATCGGCTTTTGTTCGCGCCCTTCTATAGGCAAAGTTTCGGTAGGCTTTTACATACACAGAATCAGCTAGTAAAGCTATATCCGATACAGTTGTGGGTTTAGGTTTAAATAAGTCCGAAGTCTTATTAGTTCTATCTTTCTTAAACTTTTTGTATTCAGCGTTTGAGATTTCGAACTGTTTTCCTACATCTACACGTGCAGTTTTGATAATTTCTTTTTTGGTTTGCGCTGTTAAGCTGATAAAACTATTGAAGTTTAAAAGCACAATGAGAATAAAGACTTTGTTCATAGACAGATGATTATAAAGATGTAAACAATATAACTCTTTTCTTGATAAGCAAGCTCGTGTGCAAGGTGCTATGTAATTCTAAAGGTGGATTTCTCAAACCTGATTGAAACGTAAAGCCCGAATTGTGCATGACTGTGGGCGGGCGGACTTGAAGTGTAAAGCAGGACTGCACCAACCTACGAAGGCTAAACGCTCCTTTCAAAATAATCAAATCTGGCATTTGCTTTAAAAAATATAATCTCTATATTTGCACCTCATTTAAAAAATACATAACAATGTACGCAATAGTAAATATAGCCGGGCAGCAATTTAAAGTTGCAAAAGACCAGCACCTTTTTGTACACCGTTTACAAGGAGATGAGGGCGCTAGTATTGAATTTGACAATGTGTTGTTAGCTGCTAATGGTAGTGATTTCAAAGTAGGTGCTGACGCACTGAAAGGCGCTAAGGTTTCTGCTAAAATCGTGTCTCATTTAAAAGGTGATAAAGTAATCGTTTTCAAGAAAAAACGTAGAAAGGGTTACAAAAAGAGAAATGGTCACCGCCAGCAGTTCACTAAAATCGAAATCACAGGGATTTCTTTGAAGTAAGATAAAGAAGGTTAAAGGCTGAAAGGTGAAAGCTTGCCGGGAAGCGCATTAAAATGTTTAACAATAATTGGGGTTTCCCGATTTAAAAGATAAAATACAATGGCACACAAAAAAGGAGCCGGTAGTTCCAGAAACGGTAGAGAGTCGCATAGCAAACGTCTGGGAATTAAAATTTTTGGTGGTCAGTTAGCAATTGCTGGGAACATCATTGTTCGTCAGCGTGGTACAAAACACCATCCTGATAAAAACGTAGGGATTGGGAAAGACCATACTTTATTTGCTTTAACTCATGGAACGGTTGTTTTCAGAAAGAAAGCTGATAATAAATCGTATGTATCTATTCTGCCTTTAGAGCCGGAAGATATCCGCGAAGTGGTTACTCCGATTGTTGCTGCACCTGTTTTAGAAGATGCCGCACCAGTTGAAGCTGCTCCAAAAGCGAAAGCTCCTAAGAAAGTTAAGGAAGCTGATGCTGCTGAAGCAGAGGCTGCGCCTGCTGAATAATATTAAGTTTAATAGACTTAAGAAGCTCTGCTTTTAGCAGGGCTTTTTTTGTGGATTAAATTTTGAGATTTACTAACAGACCAATTCTATACTGTTTTATTAGTTTTCTCGAATAAGTAATTGTTCTGCAAAAGCACGTAAGGATTTTTTCTTTTCCGCATTGGCCTCAATTTTCTCTAAAGCGGATAGCGCTTTTTCTGCGAAGCTGTTCATCTGTTGTTCCGCAAGTTGACGCACGCCTAATCGGTTGTAGATATCTGTAACAGAATTCACTTTCGATACCGGGTCGGTAGTTTCTTCGGTGAGCCAATAAGTCAATTCTTCTTTATCTAAATCTTCTGCAAGTTCAAGTGCTTTTATTAGCAGGAAGGTCTTTTTATTTGCGATGATGTCTCCGCCTACTTGCTTTCCAAACTTTTCCGGGTCGCCGTAAACGTCCAGGATGTCGTCTTGTAATTGGAAGGCGAGACCCATATTTTCACCAAACTTATAAATAGCCTCAGCATGTTCCGGCTCGGCTTTGCCAATAAGAGCTCCAATTTTCATGCTGCCTGCGAGAAGAACGGCCGTTTTAAGGCGTATCATTTCAAGATATTCTGAAACGCCAACTTCTTGCATGGATTCGAAGTTCATGTCGATTTGCTGGCCTTCGCAAACGCCGGCCGCAGTTTCCGAAAAGATGGTTAACACTTCGCGTAGTATGGAATTGTCAACCGTCATCATCAGCTGGTATGCATTTACGAGCATCACATCGCCAGATAAAATAGCGATGCTTTCATTCCATTTTTCATGAACGGTAGAACTTCCGCGCCGTAATGGTGCTTTGTCCATAATATCATCGTGCATTAGCGTAAAGTTGTGAAATACTTCGACCCCGACTGCCGGCTTAAGTGCTTCAATTACACTACCATCGAATAAATCGCATGCCATAAGAAGGAGGGCGGGGCGCATGCGTTTACCTCCAAGAGCCATGAGGTAACGGATTGGCTCATAAAGTTCTAGAGGCTTGTTGGGATATTGCTTTTCGGCAATCTCTTTGTTTATGAGGTCTTGAAGTTGGGAAATGTTGTACATAAACTTAGTGCTTTCAGGCACTGCAAAAATTAATATAATCTACTGAATATCTTTTTTAATGATATCGATTAGGGGTGTATGATAACTAAAACCCCCAATCCTTACTCACTCCATTCTGCACCAAAGTAAAATCTATCTGCCTTTTAGCCAAATCTACTTTCTTTACAGCGATTTTAACCTCATCGCCAAGCTGATATTTCTTCTTCTTCCGCTGCCCGATGATGCAATAGTTCTTCTCATCCCACACATAGAAATCGTCAGTGATATCACGTAAACGAATCATTCCCTCGCATTTATTTTCAATAATTTCGACATACATTCCCCATTCGGTGACACCAGAAATAAGCCCTGTATATTCCTTGCCGATATTGTTTTCCAGATACTCTGCCTGTTTGTATTTAATTGAAGCACGCTCTGCATCAGCCGCCTTTTTCTCCATCTGAGATGAGTGAAGCGACTTTTTTTCGTACTCCTCTTCACCAACCGATTTCCCATTAGCGAGGTAATGTTCTAGTAATCGATGAACCATCACATCAGGGTATCGGCGAATAGGAGAGGTGAAGTGTGTATAGTAATCAAAAGCCAAACCATAATGGCTCGATTTTTTTGTGGTGTAAATCGCCTTAGCCATTGAACGAATGGCCAGTTGCGTTAGCACGTTTTGTTCCTTTTTGCCTTCCACATCTTCCATTAAGTGGTTTAATGAACGGGCAATTTCCTTATCATTTTTGGTGTTGATTTTATAACCAAAGCGGATTGCAAAATTGGCGAAGTTTAGTAAGGCTTCTTCTTTTGGCGAATCGTGAGCGCGATAAACAAAGGTATACTTTTGCTTTCCTTTGCCTTTTTTAGCGATGAACTCGGCAACTTTTCGGTTTGCCAAAAGCATGTAGTCTTCAATTAACTTGTGAGCGTCTTTTCGTTCTTTTACGTAAACTCCGGTTGGCTTTCCTGCTTCATCCAGTTTAAATTTCACTTCTGTGGATTCAAAACTTATTGCGCCTTCCTTGAATTTGCGCTCTCGGAGTTTATAGGCCAGCTCATTTAGAGTTTTCATTTCCTCATACAATTCTTTTGAGTTACCCTCAAGAACTTCCTGGGCCTCTTCGTACGCGAATCTTCTATCGGAGTGAATGATAGTTTTACCAAACCATTGAGTAATCACATTAGCATTTGCATCCAATTCAAACACTGCGGCGAAGCAAAGTTTATCTTCTTTTGGTCGTAATGAACATAAGCCATTTGAAAGCTTTTCAGGCAGCATGGGAATTACCCTATCTACCAGATACACGGATGTGGCCCTGTTAAATGCCTCTTTATCTAAGGCCGAATCGGGTATGATGTAATGTGAAACATCAGCAATGTGAACGCCTACTTCGACATTGCCGTTTTCTAATCTTTGGAAGGAAATGGCATCATCAAAGTCTTTTGCGTCAAACGGGTCAATTGTAAAGGTGAGGATGTTTCTGAAATCCCTGCGTTTCTTAATTTCTTCTGCTGAAATCACATCAGAAATTTCATTTGCCTCTTTCTCAACTTCTTCAGGAAACTGTAGTGGGAAACCATATTCAGCCAAGATGGCGTTCATTTCGGTGTTATTCTCACCTTGTTTGCCGAGTACACGAGTAATTATCCCGATAGGATTTTTGGCATCTTCGGGCCAGTCGGTAATTTTTGCAATCGCTTTTTCGCCTTGCTTAGCACCGTTTAATCCATCAAGTGGGATGAAAATATCATGAACCATTTTCCTGTCGTCGGGAACGAAAAATGCAAAACGCTCTGATACCTTAACGATACCAGTAAATTCCATTTTCACTCGCTCCAGAATTTCTACCACTTCGCCTTCTTTCCGCTTTCCGCTGCTTTTTGCGAACACGAAAATTTTTACCTTATCGCCATGCAATGCAGTTCTCAATTTTCGGGGAGCTACATAAATGTCTTTTTCAAATTCATCGTCGGGGATAATGAAACCCGAACCATCCGTAGTGATAGAGACTGTGCCTGTTAAAAATGTCTTCAGTTCGGCTAATTGATATTTCCCTTTTTCTGCCTGTTTGTATGTTCCCGCAAAGGTTTCATCTTCCAATACCTGCATAATCATTTGCCGCGAATCTGGGTCGTGGAGGTTAAGCTTTGCAGATATTTGTTTATAATTTAAAGGTGTATTACCGCCTTTTTCCAGTATGTCGTTAATTAACTGGGTAAAAACCAGTTTAATATGATTCGAATTCTTTTTTGCCATTTATAATGGTTCTTTTTTGTAAGTATAACAGATTTCTGCCGGAATTGCTTCAGGCATTTTAGTCGACAATTTGAATTTTCTGTTCTTCGATTAACGGAAGACTTTTAAATTTCATTATTAATTGAGCGGTGGTCACAACATCTTTCTGACAATAAGTTTTGATTCGATTTAGATTGCGTTCCTGCCAATATACTCTGTAAACATCGCTTCCGCTGATGTCGTCTTTAGGAGTTTGTATATTGAAAATGGCCGCCAACAGGTTTAAAGAGGTGTAATTTTTATAATCGCCAAATTTCCATAAGTCCATTGTATCGAGATGATTGATTTCCCAGGGCTTTTTTCCGCTGATGCGAAGTTGTGCGGGAATGCAAAGCTCATTGATTAACGTTCTTCGGCAGATATAAGGAAAATCGAACTCTTTACCGTTGTGCGCGCAAAGGGTAAGGCTAATCGGTTGCTTGCTTAAAAGCGTAATAAAATCTGCCAGTATTTTGCATTCATCATCGTCGGCAAACGACTTTACCCTAAGCCCAATCGTGTCTTGTTCTTTTGTGAAAATACCAACCGAAATACAAACTATCTTCCCGAATTCAGCCCAAATACCTGCACGTGGGTAATAATCTTCGGCAGTTTCTTCTTTGCGCTGATAGTGTGTTTTTTGTTCCCAAAGTTCTTTAAATAGGTCCGGCACTTCTTCGTAAGAGGAATATTGGGGAACGGTCTCGATGTCGAGTACAAGGAGTTGGGAGAGGTCGATATGTTCGAGCATGGCTAGATGTTTTCTTTTCCAATTATAGTAAATGATTGTGAAATGCGATTTCCTTCTTTATCAACCAAGGTGATTATATGCTTGCCCGGCATTGGATTGAGCGCTATTTGATGTAATTCCTTCGTGCTGCTTACGTATCGGTCGTCTAAATGCCAATAAATGGTTTCCCCTGCACGGCGATGCGCCGCGTTGAATATTACTTGTCCACGTTTACCATCAATTTCCAATGGCACATAAATTTTTGCATTTTGTTTTGGATAGATTAATTCCATAGGATTGGTGAAATTGTCCGTTCCCGAGCAATCGGCACGAAACGCAGGAAGCGACTGGTAGCTATAGTTTTTGGTTTTAAAATAATATTCCATCGCCGGAGGCAGCACGAACCAGCTTTTATGTGTCATCATAGAAGGTTGCTCACAATCTGATGTTACCTGCCATTGGCGCGTTCTGTCGAGGTGAATTAATTTATGATAGGAACAAACGGGAGCCTTTAAGCAGGAGAGTGGCATTGCCTTTTTCTTGTGTGAAGTGCATAAATCTGATGCTCTGAAGCCACTTTGCATGCAGATATCAATTTCAGTTAATTCTCCAGACGGGGCTTTGAACCATGATTCGGATGGGGGTAGCAATCTGAAAATGTCGAACATAATTGGGGCAGCTGCATCAATGCCGGTTAAACCCGGACGGCCCTCGCCATCCGCGTTTCCTGCCCAAACGGCAACTACATGTCGCGGGGTGACTCCTATGGCCCATCCATCGCGAAAGCCAAAGCTTGTACCTGTTTTCCATGCAATTTGCTGTGAAGACGAAAACTGTTTCCATAGCAGCTCTTCGCCGGGTCGCATAACTTCATTCATAGCCTGGAAAGTGAAATATATAGATGCTGCGCTTAGTTTACCAAACTTTTCAAATTCGGTTTCTTCAATAGAACCTGTTTGCTGATAGGTCGGGTTTCGCCAATCAGAGTCGGTGTATTTGCTCTGTATTGTATGACGATTTAAAACCCGCGCCATACTTGCATAAATGCCGGCCAGCTCCCACATGGTGGTTTCACAGCCGCCCAATATCAGGGATAATCCATAAAAGTCTGGAGGGTTGGTTAAGGTGCTTATGCCCAGATTCTTTAAGAAAGCGTGCATCCTTTCATAGCGGTATTGCTGAAGCATTTTAACTGCTGGGACATTCAACGAACGGGCCAGGGCCTTTGATGCAGGTACTGCACCATCATAGCCTAAATCATAATTATTCGGCTGATATCCTGCAATCTGTGTTGGAACGTCGGCTACCAGGCTGTTAGGTAAAATGGAACCTTCGTTTAGCATCGCCGCATATAAAAGTGGCTTTAAGGTGCTTCCGGGACTTCGAGGAGCTTGGATGACATCCACATAGCTCTCGTAAGTAACCTGCTGGGGCTGATAAATATTACCGGCGTAAGCCAGTGTTTCTCCTGTTTCTACATCCAGAACCAGCGCGGCACAGTTGTTTACATCGTTTGCTGTAAGCCGCCCGTGATGCTGGAGCATAACATCGTTCACCTGATTTGTTAAACGGTATGAAAGACTAGTCCTGACTTTGGTAGAAGGAATAAATTTCTTTACAAAATCTTTCCTGACAAGGTTCAACAAGTGAGGCGAAACCTGTGGTAATGGGAAGGGCTTACCCGGAATCGGTTCCAATTTAGCCAGTGATGCTTCAGATTCTGTAAGTATTTTTTCTTTCTGTAGGATATCAATCAGCTGATTGCGCTTTCGTAAAAGAACATCTGCTTTCCTCCCGGGATGAACCATCGATGGAGAATTTGGCAATACTGCTAATGCAGCCATTTCTCCCCATGATAATTGATTGGCATTGCGACCAAAGTAGCGCCATGCTGCCGCCTCCAAACCAACCACATTCGTTCCAAAAGGCGCATTTGAAGCGTATAGTGATAAAATCTTATCTTTTGAATAGCTCACCTCCAGACGGAAAGCTTTAATCCCTTCCAAAATTTTGTTAAGAAAAGTTCGCCGGTTTGGGCTAGATAGGCGGATAGTTTGCATTGTGATTGTACTGCCTCCACTCACAACTTTTCCCTTTTTTAAATTTAAACGGATTGCTCTGGAAAGTGCCAGAATATCTACTCCAGGATGGAAGTAAAATCGTTTATCCTCAAAAGCAATGATACACTTTTTGAACTTATCCGGAATAGTATCGCTTTGCGGAAATCGCCATTGTCCGTCGCTGGCAATAGATGCGCCCATTAGTATTCCTTCACGACTTTCGATGACAAAAGATGTTGGTTTATTAAACAGCTTTTGGGGTAGGAGGAACCAGAAGGATATCGGAATTGCGATTAGAATTATTAGGGTGGCTTTTTTTTTAAAAGACATTACTCTTGTTTTTCAACCGGTAGGCTTGTTACAGTTTTAAATTAATAGCACACACTGTTAAGCCAGCACTAATTTAATAGAAAGAACGGAAGTTCCATGTACCACTTCAGTCGCAATTACAAGCCTGAGTTATGACTTCCTTGTTTTCTCAGTGCGTTAGAGAAGGTACGCTTTTTGGCAAGTTTTGGTCAAGCGTTGGGATTGCGCGACTTACTAATATTTGTGACTTTGAAGCGGTGGCTGTTGTCTTGTTAAATAGGTCATTGTTCTCAATTAGGTCAGTAATTACTGCCTCAATTACTGGAACCGAAACTGCATTGCCCATTTGCTTGTAAACTGCATTGTCGTTGTCTAACAGTTTATAAGTGTCAGGAAAACCTTGAAGTCTTGCACATTCTCTAGGTGTCATTTTTCTTGCTCTACCGTTTTGAACTATTCCAAGTCTATTTGTGTCGGAAGCAGTCAGTGTGATGGAAATACTTTCAGGGTCAAGAAATTTGAATACTTCAAAAGACATATTTCCTGCTACAGGATTATACTTGTCTTCATATGCACTCAAATAACCTTTGTTTACTAATGAACTCAAAATAGTGTTAAGGTCGTTTTTTTTATAAAATGTTTTTATTTGTTCAATTGTTAATGACTTTCCATCTTGGTGAGTGCCGAAAGTTTTCTTTCTTCTGTTTCCGATTAAAAGATTCAAAAATTCAATTTCTGCATTTGTACATTCCCCTTTTATTCCTAATTCCCAAGAGTGAATTGCTTGTCCTCCCCTGTAATCAATAAGTCTATAGCCGTGAAGTTTTGATAAATCTTCACCAACTACATTTTTTAATTTATTTACAAAGTCTTTTGTGCATTCATAATTTTCTGGAAAGGTATTTTCAAGAATATCTTTTACAACTCTTATCGTTTTTGGTTCTGAAAAAAGTGAGGTCTGTCCGTTTTGTTCTTTAAATTTATGAGAGTCGGAAGCACCAACATCAGAATGTAATTTCGTTTTAATATCCCCGCTCAATGTGCCAAGAATATAAATACGAACCCTATTTTGAGGAACTCCAAAATTGCTACTATTTAAAAGAAAGTAATTAACACTATAACCAAGATTTTTAAGACTATTTATAATGGTTTCAAAAGTTCTTCCTTCATCGTGAGTTGTCAAACCTCGCACATTTTCAAGTAAAAATCCATTTGGTTTATATTTGGATAGCAATCTTTCAACTTGAAAAAATAATGTTCCTCGTGTTTCTCCAAATCCTCTTCGTTTACCAGCGTATGAAAATGATTGACAAGGAAAACCTGCTAACATGAAATCAAAAGGTGGTAATTCATTAACTCGTGTAACGTCTGAAAATGGATTGTGTCCAAAGTTCAATTCGTACGATACACAAGCATTCTTATCAATTTCTGATGAAAAAACACACTCAGTTTTCAAATTAAATTTTTTACAAGCCTGTTCAAAACCTAAACGAATACCACCAGTACCTGCGAATAAATCAATGAATTTTATCATAGCACACTTTTTATCCAGTTAGATAATACTTTAAATTCTGCAAGTGTGTAGGCTACTGTGCAATCACTATGATTGCAAATTGTTGAAATCGCAGAAGAACGTTGAAAATTTCCTGCACCATCCAAAACATAAGCAATCTGATAACCGCTTTTGTGAACTAATGCTTGGCGGTCTGCTGCTTGTCCAGCTTTTCTTTCTATGGTGCTATTTGTGGTAACTTGAAAACTAACTTCAATGCCAACTTTTTTCTTGCCTTTTTCAACGACTAGGTCAAAAGGCATTCCGCCTTTTTTATCGTATCCTTCAATGGTAATATAGCCGTTGCGGATAATTTTGTATTTGTCGCCAAGTTCTTTTGTAAGGAAACTTACAATTTCGGTTTGTGCTAATTGCCCTAAACTATTTGCGGTTGCTCCTCCTGTAATTCTGCTGACAGTTATATAACGTTGCTTGACAAACTTAATAAGGTCATCTTCATTGCCGAGCATTGTCCCAATCTCACAAGCAATTAGTCCAGCGTGTTCAGCATATTCTGATGTTGAAGCAAACAATAAAAGTGCTATCATATCGCACGTTAAATCGTTTAATTCCTTTTCTTTGATTAGACCTTCTCCGTCAATAAATAATTTTTTATTGCTTAATCCATTTACTGGTAATGCCTTAAACTCGTATCTGAAATTCTTCTCTTTCCAAATAAAATCGAAATAGTACTTTCCATTTTCTCCTTTACTTTTTGGAAAAATATCTTTGAAGGAACGACCCAATCGTTGAATTGGCTCTCCGCCATAGTCCGCTAAAACGGATAAATGTTTAAGGAAGAGATTTGAAGGATATTTGGCAACCTTTATTAGGTCAAAAAGTTGAAATGGGTCATTTTTACTTAAAACAATAAGATGTAAAAAGTCATCTTGTGTTTTAAGTAGTAACGGAAGGACATTAGCTAAAGCATTTTTAGTTTTTAATTCTTCCGGCCACCACATTGCAGCCTTGGTTTTAAGTTCCGTTATATTCCTATTGTATTTGGCCATTATTCATTTTTATGTATTTGATTTTACCTTCGGCAACCTTCAAAATATTCAAATCCGTTTCTTCGTTTAAAATCTTATAAACAATTTGGTCGCTAAGAAATTCATCAACCAATTCTTTTTCTTCAACTTTAAAAAAGTCAGCGAACTGTTTAATTAATTGTCGAGTTGGTTGTCTTTCGTTACGTTCAATTTTTGCAAGAAGAGATGTGTCAAGAGCTAAACTACCAGCAACTTCTCGCAAAGTCAGGCCTTTAATTTCTCTAAGTGTCCTGAGATGTTCTCCGAAAGTTCTAAATTTTTTCACGACTGTTCTTTGGTCAATTTGTGTCCAAAAATAACAATATTTTCTTTTGGTCAAAAAACGTAACTGCATCAAATGTTTTTTTAGTCGTTTTTATGATTTTATATTCTCTCGTTGAACGATTCGAAACCACTTAATTCCAAGTTCTTATCCTTTCTTCCCATATTTTAATTCTAAAAAGTTAATGGTTTCCCTGATAAGATTTTTTAGTTCATTCTGGTCTATGTCTGAAAGTTTTTTAATATAAATGCAGGCTTTACCCATTTTAAACTTCCCAAGGTTTTTTATTAAATGCTCGTGCTCGGCACTTCCTGTATATACGTAAAGTGAAATGGCTGCCTTGCGAGGCGAAAAACCAACAAGCGGCCAATCTCCTTCCTGTGTGCTTCTTTCAGATTTGTAATGGTAGACACCAAATCCGATAATGGAAGGCCCCCACATTTTGGGCTCATAACCTGTTATATCCTGCATTAGTGTAAGCAATTCAAAACTGTCTTTTCGTTTTTGTTCGGTATCTGCGAAGGAGTTAATAAATTCGTGAACGTCTACGTTGGTTTGTTTTGTTTTTATTTCTGCCATATTGGAAAATTTTGAAGAGGGATATAAGTTACTGGGGTTTTATATCAACTCTGTCCGCTTCACACAAATTTCGCTTCTCGTGTTAATTTACTTTTATCTATGTATAACTCATTACTAAACCAGTCTGACAATATTTTTTCAATTTCATTTTTATTAAATGTTTTTGGGTTCCGTCTTGATTTTAAATAATTCTCTCTTGTCATTTTTTCTACTACTTGTGCGACCGTTTGCAATTCAAGTTCGTTTCCAATTTTATTAGCGAACCACAGTCCAGCAATAGAAAACACAATACCTAATAGCCCGACTTGCCAATCAAAGAAAAGCCCTAAAAGAAAAGCCAGAATTAAAATTAAAAGTGTTCCTGTCACCCAATGTGGTGGTCGTAAAATGTTTAGTTTAAAACCTAAATGCTTTTCCAATTTCTTTGTCCTTGCACGTCTGCTTTGTCGGGGTAAAAGTTCAGATAGAGGACAGTCTGTCGAAATTGTTTTATCATCGATTTCAAGAGTGGATGAAATTGCGCTGCGTAATTTGTAAAATGCTTGTTGGCTTGTGCAGTCGTCCGAATCATCAAGCTGCATTTTGTCTGCAATGTGGTCGCAAAGTTGCCCAAAGGTTGTAATGTGAACTAATTCGTCACCAACAAATTTGATGTCAAACGAGGTCTCAACTTTTTTAAGTAAATCCTCAATATCTTCGGAGTCGATATTTTTAAGTTCGAATTCTGTCATAGCATTTGCTTGTAACATCCTTATCAATTACTAAATTTATTTCTTCTTCCCCACATCACCATAACTCACCACTTCCACCCATTGACCTTCCGAAGACGCACTTATACTTCCATCATACATCGCTTCGCAGCGTGTCGGAGGAAGGTAAAATCTTCCGGTATACGAAGCATTGAGCAACACGAAATAGGTAGCCTCTTTATCGCCCTGAAGATGGAAATAGGTATTCACGCGGTCATCCCTGATATCGATATAGTTTGATGGTGAGGGTTTGAACACATCTTCGGTATTCATGAGGCGGGTGTTAATGATTTCCCAGCCGGAAGGAAAAAATTGGCTAAGCGCAAGGTTGTTATAATTTCCTCGTTTCCCCGGATTATGGATATTTACCTGCGCCAGGAAATCAGTTCCCTGGGTAATTCGTGATGGGTCTATTTTTACTCCTTTAAGCGTGAAATATCCAACACGCATTGTAAGTACAGAGCGATTTTCTGAAGCGGGAACAGCATCGCCTATGGCAGGTTTTCCTTGCAATATCATTCTAATAAACAGTCGGTTTGTACCGGAATTTGATAGAGACGCTTTATGTGGGCCTGAAGTTAGATTTGACGGTAATTGCCAAACCGAGGATGCGCTATTTACGCTTGATTTTATTTTATCTAGTTGATAGTTGAACTTCAGTTTCTGTCCGGAAGTATTGGCGCCGCAGTATTTCGAAATCGCTATTAAAGCGTAAGCGGTAGTTTGAGTGCTGTACCAATCTTCCTGACCCAATTCTGCTGCAATTTCCCGAACTATCTGGTCGGATGCTTTTTTATAACCCAGCAAGGTCAGGGTTTCTAAAATCATAGCTTCATCGCGAAGGTCAGAACCATAGGTGCCATAAGATTGATTGTAAGGCTTAATGGATAATGGTAAACCCCTAATTAATTGAATGGCTACCTCGGGTTGTCCGGCGAGGCGATATGCGGCGGCTAATCGCCACTTGGCAGCATCCGATAAGTATTTGAATTCCCGGAGACGGTTCATTGCTCCAAGCTCCGGTGATTTTGCCAGCGCCAATATATAAAGTCGGTAAGATTGCGAAAGGTCGCCTCCATAGAAATTACTAGTCGATGGTGTCCATGACACGGCTTTTGTTTTTTGATACTTCTTCCATTGGCTTAAAAATCCGGGAGGGAGGGTAAAACCTTTCGCCTCTGCTTCAATCAAGAAGTGTCCGGCGTAATTGGTGCCCCATTCATCGGGTTCGGTACTGCCGGGCCAGTAAGTCATACTACCATCTGGTAGTTGGAATCCGTTCAACCGGCCAATAGCGGCTTTGATATTACGCTCAACAATGGCTTTCCTGCCAGGCGATAAATCAGTAATATCAGCCAGATAAAGCTGCGGAAAGGCCGATGATGTGGTTTGCTCAATACATCCATGCGGATATTGAACCAGGTAGCTTAAACGCTTTTCGAGATTTAGCGCAGGAATAGAGGATACTTCAAGAGTAGCTTTGCTGGTTCCGGCGGTACCAAAGGCGTTAAAAGGTATCGCGAGGGAAGTGCCGGGTTCTATAGTTTTCTCAATTACTCTGGTAATAACAGGACTAGGATTTCTGATATCCAGTTCTACATCGAACACCGCGGTTTCTTTCCCGCTTTTGGCGGTCACTTTGAGTTTACCAATGCCCGAAAAGTTTTTCGTTAACAAATCGAGGAACACCATTTGTTCGCCGGCTTTGCTGAATGAGATAGTTTTGCTATTTCCGGTTGGGTATCCGAAAGCGTTTGATTGCACCTGTATACTTACATTTCTGATAGAATTATCCATCGAAAATACGGTTACCGGTAATTTTAACTGTTCTCCCGGACTCAATACTCGCGGCATAGTAGCCAAAATCATGAGTGGTTTTTTTACTTTTACAGCTTTTTCGGCAAAGCCATAGGCACCATCTTCACCCGCAATAACCATCACCTTTACCGAACCAACGTATTGAGGAAGTTTAAACTGATGAGTCTGTTTACCTCCATTGGAAGTGAAAGGCCCAAGGTATTTTACGATAGGTTTGAAGCGATTGGCTGTTTGATTCTTTCCTTTGCCCGACATCCGGTCGCCGCCTATGCTTAAAATCCGCTGCAAGTCTCCGCCGTAAGCTCCAATTACGTAATCGAAAAGGTCCCATGTTTTTATGCCTAAGCCTTCTCTCGCATAAAAGGAGGTGTGCGGATTGGGTGTTTGGAAATTCGTGATATCCAACAAACCTTCGTCAACAATGGCAATGGTATAGGTCATCGGTTTCCCTGATGATTCTGAAACCGTAATGGATGAATTTGTTTCCGGCTTAATTTCATCAGGCATTGAAATTAAAGGCTTAAGAATCGTTTCCGGGTCCTCTACTTCAATGGGAATTATGCCATACATCCTGATAGGTAAATCATTTACTGTCTGTGAATGGGGCTGAAGCAGGGTAACGTTCACAAAAATGTTGGGCGACATGGTTTTATCCGCCTTAAACCTGAAACGGGTTTGTCCTTTCTGTGCCTCAAACCAAAAGGTTTTAAGTACCCGACTTCCATTCTCTATGCTGACTAATCCACGTCCCGCATTCCCGGTAGGAATGGTAAGTTCTATGTTTTCATCAACTTTATATTTGTTTTTGTTGGAGGTGAACGAGAGCATTGCCGCTTCTGTAGGGTTCTCATTTTGCAGACGCTCTGTCCAGTTTGGCCAATCGATGTAAATGATTTTTCCTGTTGAATGGCCCGTTTCCGGGTCGCGAACACGTAGCAGATAGCGTCCGTATTCCGGCTGATTTACTCTAAGTGGCCAACTTGCTTTACCGCCGTTTAGACTAACCGTGGCAGTTTGTA
>JANMZB010000841.1:0-11433 GCA_031382725.1 Sphingobacteriaceae bacterium
GAAGTGCTCGATTCTTTACAAAAACAGCGAAATAGATTTAAACCAGTCAAATTTTTATTTAGCGGATATACCCTTCATAACTACGCTAGTAACAGTTATTGGAATTTCAGGGCTATAAATAAAACATTTTTTTATAACACCGTTGAAGGCTGGGGTATCGATTTAAAACCGCATTATCACAAACAATACTCGCTTAAAAGATCTATCGATGTACGCCCCCGATTTAGGTACGGGCTGGGAAGTAAATCTTTAAATACCAACATCCAGATAAATTACCTCGTAGACACTTTACATCATGCCAGTTATTCTTTAAATGCCGGAAGTGATTATCTTGATTTGAATAATCGAGGAACTATAAATCTTTTTTATAATACGTTAACTACCCTTTTTGATGGTAAAAATTTTCTAAAACTTTACAAAGCAAACTTCTTCGCTTTAAGTGCTCAAAGAGAAATTACCGATGGTTTGTTAGTTACTGGCGGATTTGAGGCGGCAAGGAGGTTCCCTTTAGTGAATGGAACGCAAAAACCAGTATTCGACAATGCAGCTAAGCTTTTTACTTCTAACAATCCATTAAACCCTGTTAAAGACGAAACGATATTTCCTGTTAATAATTCGTTTAGCATTGAAGCCAAACTTTCGTATACGTATGGTCAGCAATATACTACCAGGCCCGATGGAAAAATTTACGAAAATGCTCGTTTTCCAACCATTAAGTTAAGTTATCGCAAAGGTCTTCCTTCAGTATTAAATTCGGCTGTTGACTACGATTTTATATCTGCCGATTTATTTCAGGATAAACTTAAGACCTGGCTTTATGGATACAGTTCCTATTATTTTTCGGTTGGAAAATTCACGAACACAAAATCCATCTTTTACCCCGACGTTAAACACTTTACAGGAAATCAAACAGCTATTTACAATCCTCTCTTTCCGAATTTCCACTTCCTGGATTATTATGCATATGCCACCAACGACAAATATTTTGAAGGCCATTACGAGCATAATTTCTTAGGATTATTTTTGAAAAACATCCCTCTTATACGGAAGCTTAAACTCGAAGAAATTGTGGGAGGAGCTATTTTAGCACAGCCAACTCGAAACTATAAGGAGTTTTATTTCGGGCTTCAAAGATTAATTTTGCGAGCCGACTACGGCTATGCATGGACACAAAACAAAAAGCCGTACCATTCTTTCAGATTGTTTTATGGGTTTTAAACTCAAACAGTAAATAATCCGTATAAATTCTATTTTTGAGTTTATTGAAAATGCCTTATTAATTAATGAACGTTTCTACTTCTGATTCAAACTTGTCGGATGAATCATCAACAATAACTGCAAGTCCAAGTATATCTTTACGCATTGGCGGAATAGATGGTTTAAGAGGGGTTTCCATTCTTATCGTTTTGCTATCCCACTCTTCTAAATATTTACCTGATTTTATTAAAAACAACTTCATTTTTAAAGCAATTTCTACCGGAGAAATTGGTGTATTGATTTTCTTTACAATTAGTGGTTATCTCATCACAAAGCTTTTATTGAATGAGCAGGAGAGGGATGGTGAAATCAGTATTAAGAATTTTTACATCCGTCGCAGCTTGCGAATATTTCCGGTATTCTTCTTATACCTTCTTACGCTGGTAGTAATAAAGAATACAGTATTCCCGGATATTTTTAGCGAATATTCCAGCATCCTATTCAGTGCTCTTTACCTTTGGAATTACAAACATTTTTTAGTTGATTTTTCCTATCAAGAAGTAAACGGAAACTGGTTTATGGGCCATTTATGGACGCTTTCAATGGAAGAGCAATTCTACCTTTTATGGCCAATGTTATTCAGGCGAAACTCAATTAAAATTCTAACGCGTATCGTTATAATCATTATTATTCTTATGCCAGTCATTCGGGTGGCCTCTTACTTTTTTTCTCCCGAGAGCCGGGGGCAGATTGGCATGATGCTACATACTGGCGGTGATACTATTCTCCTTGGTTGTCTAGCCGCTTTGCTGGAGAAATCCGATAAATTTATGGCTGTATTAAGAACGCTCTTAAATAACATTTGGCTGGTAGTAGCAGCTTTTTTATTTGTTTTTGTGGTTAACGACCGTTTGTTTGACAAATTTGGCGGAGCATATGCTTTACTTGTGGGCGGCTCACTCATTAATATCAGTATCATGTTTTTGATTTTATGGTGTTTATATATCCCTTCATCCGTTCAGCGTTTTCTGGATTATAAATGGATAAAATATATTGGCACCTTATCATATTCACTTTACATCTGGCAGCAATTGATTTTAACCCGAAGGTATCATACCTTTTTTAATTCTTTCCCTGTAAATTTGTTGGTTGTGTTTGGAATAGCGTTGATATCCTACCACCTTATTGAGAAACCTATTTTAAGACTGAAGAGCAAATACAATTAGGCAAAGCGTTTCAGAACTGCGTTTAAATTCAATAAAACACTATCTTTGCTTCGCATTTAACGCTGTTTGCAGCAGTATTAATGAATTATGAAAAAATATCAAACCTTACTTTACTATTGTTATACCACAATAGTAAATGCGGAGCAATTTGCCGCAGACCATCTCAAATTTTGCAAATCACTCGATCTTGTAGGGCGCATCATAGTTGCCGATGAAGGCTTAAATGGCACCGTTTCAGGAACAGAGGAATCTTGTAAAATTTACATGGATACCATCCACCAGGAAGCACGATTTGCAGCCACAGAGTTTAAAATTGATGAAGTTGAAGAACCTTCGTTTATCAAAATGCACTGTCGCTATAAATCGGAAATTGTGTATTCAGGCTTGCGCGATCCTAATGTTATAAATCCCCAAAAACAGACCGGAATTCATTTAGAGCCTGAAGAGTTTTTAGAGATGAAAGACCGTGATGATGTGGTGGTACTTGATGTGCGCTCAAATTACGAACACTCACTAGGGAAGTTTAAAAATGCAGTAACACTGGATATTGAAAACTTTCGCGATTTCCCCGCCATGATTAACGAACTGGCCCAATACAAAGACAAAAAAATACTTACCTACTGTACCGGAGGCATTAAATGCGAAAAAGCATCGGCTTTGCTGCTACACGAAGGCTTCCCAGAAGTTTACCAACTGCATGGTGGCATTATTAAATATGGCAAAGAAGCTGCTGGAAAAGATTTCGAAGGCAAGTGCTATGTATTTGATAACCGTGTGGCTGTAGATGTAAATTCGTTGAATCCGGTGGTTATTTCCAAATGCTATAATTGTAGTAAAACCACGGCCAAGATGATTAATTGCGCCAACCCTGAGTGTAACGAACATTTCACGCAATGTGATGAATGCGGACAAAAATTGGATGGTTGCTGTTCTGACGAATGTCAGTCGCATCCGCGGAAGCGCCCTTACGATGGCACAGGGTATTACGTAAAAATCCCACAACAGGTAAACCTGAACAAAAAGGGAAGAGTAGATTTCTAAGTCAAAAATAAAAACTAAACCGTTCTAAGCTGTTCTTAAAAATAATCTATGACAAAGCTTTCAGTAAATATTAATAAGATCGCAACACTGAGAAATTCGAGGGGTGCCAATAATCCGAACCTTGTGGAGGTTGCTTTAGATTGCGAAAGTTTTGGTGCGCAGGGCATAACCGTACATCCTCGGCCTGATGAAAGACATATCCGTTACCGAGATGTTTATGATCTTAAACCGGTTATTAAAACCGAGTTTAATATTGAAGGAAATTGCCTGGAACAAAGCTTTGTGGACCTGGTCTTGGCAAACAAGCCCACTCAGGTAACGTTAGTTCCGGATGCTTTAGGTCAGCTTACTTCAAACCACGGATGGGACACCATAACACATCAGCAATATTTGAAAGATATTATTACGCAGTTTAAAGAGGCCGGAATTCGAGTTTCTATTTTTGTAGATCCTGATCCTAAAATGGTGGAAGCGGCCGCAACTACAGGCACTGATCGGATTGAATTATATACTGAAGCTTACGCGCATCAATTTCCGCTGGATGCAAAAAAAGCTATTACACCGTTTATTGAGGCAGCTGAAATCGCTTCACAAACCGGCTTAGGCTTAAACGCCGGGCATGATCTTGACCTTCAAAACCTAAAGTACTTTGCTCTCAACATTCCTAATCTATTGGAAGTAAGTATTGGGCATGCGCTAATTTGCGATGCTTTGTATTACGGACTGGAACATACTATAAAAATGTATTTAAGGCAGATTGAGGATGCGGTTTTGGAGCGAGGGTATAATTAAAAGCGTTTTCCAAAACCTAAACCAAAAGAAGGCAACAGCCCAGATTCAGTTATAAATGGAGTTAAATTTATTCGTGCAACAAAATTTTTAGTTGTATAGGCTCGTGCGCCGACACTTGGAATCAAATATACATAGTCTTTCTTTCGAATATAACCGTCTGATAATTTTGTTATGGCATAAAAAAACCCATCAGTTTTAGTAAAGGTTGCTCCAAATCCGAGGTCGAGAAATGAATAGTCATTTCTTAGCCTTACCAGATAATTCACACCCACCGGAATGGTCATGTGCGTGTCGGTACCATACAGCCCAGCCCCAGCTCTAATTCCAAAACCAGGTTTCTTACCCAGCTGCCTTTCGTAATTAATTGATCCCAAAAGTCCATTACCGAGAAGCTCTATAAAGACTTCATTTTTTTTAAAGTCTTGGCTAAAAGTTGGAACTGTAGTAAGCAGAACCAATAAAGAGAGTAGGCTTTTTTTCATCTAGACAAATTTCATCCAAATATACTTTTTTCCACATATCCATTCCCGCCTTCCCCGAAAAGCCTTTTTTAATTACCTTTGCAGCTCCCACAATTCTTTCAAATTCATGAGTTTAAATATCGATTTTCAGGACAAATTTACATCGCGGCACACCGCTTCAAACAAAATTGAAACCGCTGAAATGCTGCGCACTGTAAAGGCTGATTCACTTGAGCAACTGGTTGAGCAAACCATTCCACAGCAAATTCGTTTGAAAAAAGCTTTAAATCTTCCTGAAGCTAAAAGCGAAACAGATTATTTAAACTCCTTGAAAATCACAGCCTCGAAAAACAAGGTTTTCAAATCTTATATCGGACAGGGATATTATGACACCATTACACCGGCCGTTATTTTAAGAAATATTTTTGAAAATCCGGGATGGTATACTCAATACACGCCTTACCAGGCTGAAATTTCGCAGGGAAGGTTACAGGCACTTTTAAATTTCCAAACTATGGTTATTGACTTAACCGGAATGGAAATAGCCAATGCATCATTACTTGACGAAGGAACTGCCGCCGCAGAGGCCATGTTTATGCAATACAGCTTGCGTAAAAATCAGCAGGCAAAAACATTTTTCGTATCAGAAGAACTCTTCCCTCAAACCATAGATATTTTAAAAACCCGTTCGGCACCTTACGGGATAGACCTACAGATCGGCAATCACGAAACTGCAGAATTATCCGACGCATTATTTGGAGCGATCGTTCAGTATCCTGCTTCAAACGGCAAGGTTTATAACTACACCGATTTTGCAAATAAAGCACACGAAAAAGGAATCAAACTCACCGTTGTCGCCGACTTGTTAAGCCTCACACTTTTAACTCCTCCCGGAGAATGGGGAGCCGACATAGTGGTTGGAACTACTCAACGCTTTGGTGTACCAATGGGCTTTGGCGGTCCGCATGCGGCCTATTTTGCCACAAAAGAAGAATACAAACGCAGTATGCCGGGCAGAATTATTGGTGTGAGCATCGACTCAGCCGGTAATTACGCACTAAGAATGGCACTACAAACCCGCGAACAACATATACGGAGAGACAAAGCCACTTCAAATATCTGTACAGCGCAGGCGCTGCTTGCTATTATGGCCGGAATGTATGCCGCTTATCACGGAAAAGATGGCTTAAAGTCTATAGCCGAACGCATACACGGATTAACCGTTTTCTTGTCGAACGCTCTAAAGGCCTTAGAATACACTCAGGAAAACGAATCTTTCTTCGATACCCTCAAATTAACTGTTGGCCATCTGGCAAACCCGATTCACTCGGAAGCGATCAATAATGAAATGAACTTTCATTACTCCGATTCGGAGATTACAATCTCTTTAGATGAAACTACGAATTTGCAAGATGTTTTAAACATCATCAGGGTATTCGCGAAAGTGAAAGGGAAAAACATTAATGATCTAAATGTAGATGAACTTAAAGCTCGACTTGAAGCGCATATCCCCAAAGATTTACAACGTACTTCAACATTTCTGGCACATCCGGTTTTCAACACCCATCATTCTGAAACTGAGATGCTACGTTATATTAAATCGCTTGAAAGCAAAGATTTATCGCTTTGCGATTCGATGATACCGCTGGGCTCCTGCACCATGAAACTTAATGCCACTACGGAAATGATTCCGGTTACATGGCCAGAGTTTAGCAAAATGCATCCGTTTGCGCCACTGGATCAAACTGGTGGTTATATGCAAATTTTCGATGAGCTTAATCAATGGCTTAGCGAAATTACCGGCTTTGCGGCGATGAGTCTTCAACCGAATTCCGGTGCTCAGGGCGAATATGCCGGACTAATGGTTATTCGTGCGTATCATCAAAGCAGAGGTGAAGGCAAACGTAATATCGCCTTGATTCCGGCTTCCGCACACGGCACAAATCCGGCATCCGCCGCTATGGCAGGAATGAAAGTAGTTGTAGTGAAATGTGATGTGAACGGAAATATTGATGTAGCGGATTTAAGAACCAGGGCCGAAGAGCATAAAGACGACCTCTCTTGCCTTATGGTTACTTACCCTTCCACCCATGGTGTTTTCGAAGAATCGATCATTGAGGTGTGTAATATCATCCATGAAAATGGCGGACAAGTTTACATGGATGGTGCAAATATGAACGCCCAGGTTGGATTAACTAGTCCGGCAACTATTGGAGCCGATGTTTGCCATTTAAACCTTCATAAAACGTTTTGTATTCCGCACGGCGGTGGCGGACCAGGCATGGGGCCAATCGGTGTTGCAAAACATCTGGTTCCTTTCTTACCAGGACATCCGGTTGTGGATATCAATCAGTCAGCATCAATTCACGCTGTTTCTGCAGCACCCTGGGGCTCAGCTTCGATCCTAATTATTTCTCATGCTTATATCGCCATGATGGGCGGAGAGGGATTAACTGACGCTACGAGATATGCCATCCTCAATGCAAATTATATCAAGTCGCGCCTAGAGCAGTACTATCCTATTTTATATTCGGGCAGCAATGGCCGCTGCGCTCATGAAATGATTTTAGATTGCCGTGCATTTAAAAACTTCGGTATCGAGGTAACAGATATCGCAAAGCGATTAATGGATTATGGTTTCCATGCGCCTACAGTATCTTTCCCCGTACCTGGAACATTGATGATTGAGCCCACAGAATCAGAACCAAAACATGAGCTCGATCGTTTCTGCGATGCGATGATCTCCATCAGAGCGGAAATCGCGCAAGTAGAAAAAGGCGATATAGACAAAGTAAACAATCCGTTGAAAAATGCGCCGCATACCGCTGTGATTATAACTGCTGATAATTGGGAAAGGCCTTATTCACGTCAAACAGCTGCTTTTCCTTTGAGCTACGTGCGGGAGCACAAATTCTGGCCTTCTGTGGGAAGAGTTAACGATACACATGGTGATAGAACACTCGTCTGTTCTTGTCCGCCAATGGAAGCTTACGCGGAAGAAGCATTTGTATAGTTAGAAAATACCCCCAAGAAGTATCTTAAATCTTGGGGGTACTCTATTCTTATCAGGCTTTAATTATTCAACCGAGTTTACCGCAAAGACCTTACCCAGGTTATCGGTATTTTTACAGCTGATTTTCAGATCCTTAACAAATCCTGTTCTAATATCAACTACCCAGCCATGTACTTGAAGGTCTTCTCGTTCTCTCCAGGCATTTTGAATGATCGTTGTTTTGCATAGATTATAAACCTGCTCGTTCACGTTTAATTCCACCAAACGATCTATGCGTTTCCCCTCATCCGAAATTAAATCAAGTTCGTGTGCATGTAAACGGTATACATCTTTAATATGACGCAGCCAGTTATCAATTACACCGAACTGTTTATTACCCATTGCGGCAGCCACTCCACCACAACCGTAATGCCCGGCTACAATTACATGTTTAACCTTTAAAACGTTAACTGCATAATCGAGAACGCTTAGCATATTCATATCGGTATGAACACACACATTGGCGATATTGCGGTGTACAAAAACCTCTCCCGGCTTGGTTCCCGTAAGTTGATTTGCAGGAACACGGCTATCTGAACAACCAATCCATAACACTTCGGGGTTTTGCCCTGCAGCTAAACGTTTAAAATATTCAGGGTCGGCACTTGTAGTTTCGGCAACAAAATCCCGATTACCCTGAAGTAATTGCTCATAACTGTTCATATCTTGTTCATTTGGCTTTTCACTAAGAATAGCATTTTTTTGATTATCTGATGTCATTTTAATTAGATACTTCTGGTTTGTAAATTAACTCTTTAAGTTTTGGTATATCATACCTGTCTTTAATGTTCACCAATTCTACGATGATTGCTTTTGTGTACGCATTATGTTTAAAATTGTGAATTACTTCCAACACATCCGGATCGATATACCTGCAATTGGTTCCATCAATTTGTACATCCGTTTCTTTCGGGAGATGGGTTAGTGTATATTGAATAGCAGCTTTATTCAGGAACGACACTTCTTCAGCCAATTTAAACACCGTCACCTTTTTATCACCAACTGAACTAATATGATAAAAATAAGGATTACGAAGGTTGTTTCTTAAAATATAGTAGATCGAAACCATCATTCCAATCGCCACTCCTTTAAGTAAATCTGTAAATACAACGGCTAAAACGGTTACCACGAATGGTATAAACTGACTGTACCCGGCCTTCCACATCTTAGTAAACAAACCAATTTTAGCGAGTTTATAACCGGTGATTAAAAGTATCGCCGCAAGGCATGATAATGGAATAAGATTAATAACCGTTGGAATTAATAACAAAGCAACCAGCAACCAGATACCGTGATAAATCGCACTCATCTTTGTTCTTGCCCCAGCGTTTACGTTTGCCGATGATCGAACAATTACTGCCGTTAGAGGCATACCTCCCAATAAACCACTTGTCACATTACCTAATCCCTGAGCAAATAGTTCCCTGTTAGTAGGAGACACACGTTTAATCGGATCAATTTTATCTACGGCCTCAACACTTAACAATGTTTCGAGACTGGCTACAATAGCCAGTGTAGCAGCAACAATCCATACGTCCTTATTACCTATCTGAGTGAAATCGGGAAAGACAAAAAGGCTTGTAAATTCTGATAAGGAATTTACCACTGGTATCCGCACAAGATGTTCGTCTTTTATAGCCAACGCCGAACCATCAAATAATTGGTTCAAAATAATCCCCACCACTACAACGATTAAAGCCGCTGGCACAAGACTAAGTTTTTTAACCCTTGGCCAGTAAATTAATATGAGCAGAGACAGCGCGCTGATTATAACTGCCCCATAACTTATCCTACTAAATGCTGCTATTAAGGTCGAAAACGTATTTCCTTTTTCGCCCTGATCAAAGCTTTCGTCACCCTCGAAATCGGCGTCATAGCCTACAGCATGAGGTATTTGTTTAAGAATCAGGATAATACCTATGGCAGCAAGCATTCCTTCAATAACTGATGAAGGGAAATAATTTGCTATAGTTCCTGCTTTTACCAATCCGAGAATGATTTGTAGAATCCCAGACAAGACAATTGCAAGCAAAAAGGTTTGATAAGAACCTAATTGTGCTATTGCAGAGAAAACGATCACCGTTAAACCGGCAGCCGGCCCACTTACACTAAGTTGCGAACCACTAACCGATGCAACTACAATCCCTCCGATTATTCCGGTTAGAACACCGGCAAATAATGGAGCGCCAGAGGCAAGCGCGATACCTAAACATAAAGGAAGTGCTACTAAAAATACTACGATACTGGCTGGTAGATCCTTTTTTAAATTTTTTGGCAAGAAATATTTAATCATACGAAATAATCGGGGGCATGCATAAGATGCCGTAAACATGAATTTAAGGTGTATTGTGAATAATTTCCGAAAAGGAAATTAAGAATAATGGGGATTATCCGGCGTTAGGTGGCGGAGTGGGAACCACCGGATAAAATGCCTGAACATGCTTATCGTGATCTACGCTAATCATAGAGGTTAAAACAAGCTGAGTGGGATGAAGTACAGAAAATCCAAAACTTCCTAATGTAAAATACTCTTTAACAGTATTTTCTTTTACATCGTTTGTTTTCGCATCGCCTTCAATTTCCAGCTGCATGATAACCGCATTAACAGCTTTTTTATCAAAATGCGATATAAGAAATGGTGCGATTGAAATAACCACCTTTATAAAAAAGATGGATAAAAAAAGGAAACCGATTAACTTTTTAGCAATCTCTGTTTTCATACGAACAGATGCAAAAGTATTAAAATACAAATATGTTTTAAACTTACACGGTTATTTTACAAAACCTAAACATCTTTACTCTAATTCGGTTTCCGTTCAAATACATCATCATTATAATTCTGTAATTTGCTTTTTTAATTAAACTGTGGAAGATAAATTAAATAAACTACACCATAAACGTAACCAGGCTTTGCAGGGTGGCGGTGCGACTCGTATCGAAAGTCAGCATAAAAAAGGAAAGCTTACGGCCCGCGAACGCTTGCATTTCCTTTTGGATGAAAACTCTTTCGAAGAAATAGGGATGCTGGTCACTCATAGGTCGACAGACTTCGGAATGGAAAAAGAAATTTATCCGGGCGATGGCGTTGTTACGGGCTACGGCACCATCAACGGCAGGCTTGTTTATGTATTCTCTCAAGACTTTACCGTTTTCGGGGGCTCTCTTTCCGAGACACATGCCGAAAAGATCTGTAAAATAATGGATCTGGCACTTAAGAACGGTGCTCCGGTTATTGGCTTAAACGATTCGGGGGGTGCAAGAATCCAAGAGGGTGTGGTTTCATTAGGCGGCTATGCCGATATTTTTTACCGGAATACGCTTGCATCGGGTGTTGTCCCTCAAATTTCCGCTATTATGGGGCCTTGTGCGGGCGGAGCAGTTTATTCGCCGGCAATAACAGACTTTATTTTAATGGTTGAAAATACTTCGTATATGTTTGTAACCGGACCTAATGTGGTAAAAACAGTTACCCACGAGGAGGTTACTTCCGAAGAACTTGGCGGTGCTTCGGCACACGCTATTAAATCGGGTGTTACTCATTTCTCTTGCGCTAATGAGATTGAAGCTATTGAAAACATAAAAAGGCTATTAAGCTATGTGCCGCAAAATTGCGAGGAGGCTGCTCCGGTAATTTCATATGAAGGCAGTAAAGATAGAATTAATG
>JANMZB010000870.1:0-9285 GCA_031382725.1 Sphingobacteriaceae bacterium
CCCTCCTAACCTCCCTGAAGGGAGGAACAGAAACGATATAGTATATGTACATCCCGAAGCATTTTCTAAACACAAACGATGAGAAGGCTATTTCCTTCATGCAGAAATATAGCTTTGGAACGATTGTGACATCTGAAAATGGAAGGTCAACCGCAACACATTTACCCTTCTTAGTTCGGAAAAATGAAACCGGAATCCTAATATCTTCTCACTTCGCAAAGGCTAATCCCCAGGCCAAATCCATTAATGGTACAGAGGTATTAATCATCTTCGCAGAACCTCATGCTTATATTTCGCCCCGCCATTACGAAAACGAGCAAAGTGTTCCTACCTGGAATTACATTAGTGTTCATGCGTATGGAAAGTGTAAGTTAATTGAAGAAGAAGCATCAAAATTTGAACTTCTTGAAAGAACTATCCTGAATTATGAAGCGGCTTATCAGGAACAATGGAATAGGCTTTCATCCGATTTCAAAGAAAAGATGGTGAAAGGAATTGTCGCTTTTGAAGTGGAAGTTGTCGAGCTTCAGGCTAAAAATAAGTTAAGTCAGAATAAAAGTCTTAGTGAGCAACAAAGTATAATTACCGAACTAAGTAGTAGCAATAATTCTATTGAGTCTGAACTCGCTGAGTATATGGAATCGAACTCACAAAGCCTATAATGGACAATCATATTGATGTAAACCAAGGCTTAATCAAACTAAAAGAATCGGGAAACTTGTTCAAAGAGTTGTTTAGTAATGGTACTCTTTCAGTGGAAGTTTATAAGCCTAAGCAAGTAGATTTACAAGAGCCCCACACAAGGGATGAAGTGTATATAATCATTTCGGGCAGCGGCACTTTTGTAAACGACGGTATGGAAACCACTTTCAATACAGGCGACTTTCTTTTTGTAAAAGCGGGTGCAGAACATCGGTTTCAAGATTTTTCTGACGACTTTGTAACCTGGGTGTTTTTTTACGGACCAGAAGGAGGAGAACAAGAACAATGAATATAAGCAACTTGTCTCCCTCTCCTACTGGAGAGGGCCGGGGTGAGGCCCTTTACGTTATCAAAATCGGTGGAAATGTTATCGACAATTCCGAGAACCTACACAATTTCCTCAATGATTTTGCAGGCATTAAGGGTCACAAAATCCTAGTTCACGGCGGCGGGAAACTTGCTACCGACTTATCCCACACAATGGGCATTGAGCCAAAAATGGTTGATGGCCGACGGATAACGGACATTGAAACTTTGCGTATTGTTACGATGGTTTATGCGGGCTTAATCAACAAAAATATTGTTGCCCAATTACAACGATTTGAATGCAATGCCATCGGCTTGACCGGAGCAGATGCGAACTTAATTCGTGCTAACCGTCGTCCGGTTAAAGACATCGACTATGGCTTTGTAGGCGATTTGTATGAAGAATCAGTTGCTAAGGATAAATTGAGCGACATTTTGCAAACAGGATTGATACCCGTTTTCTCAGCCATCACTCACGACGGCGAAGGACAACTTCTTAACACCAACGCGGATACGATTGCTTCGGCCATAGCGATAGCATTATCTTCTATTTACCTGGTAAGTCTGGTATATTGTTTCGAGAAAAAAGGAGTGCTAACAGATGTTGCTGATGATGAATCGGTTATTCGTCAAATCAGTTCGTCAGAGTTTGAAAAATTAAAAGCTGATGAGATTATCGCCGGAGGTATGCTTCCCAAATTAGAAAATGCCTTTAAAGCGATAAATTGTGGGGTTAACGAAGTTTATATTGGTAAGTCCGATGAACTTGCGCTGCTAAATGAACAGCTGTTCGGAACACGATTGTTTGCATAGCCTGATTTAAGAATTATACGGGTTAAGTATTCAGAATAAATATTCTTAAATTTGATTATGAACTTACAGGCAGAGAAAATAGAATTAGCAAAATTGATTTTAGACACTGAGGATAAGAGTCTTATCGGAGAAATTAAAAAGCTATTTAAGAGTCGTGAAAGGGATTTTTGGGAAGATTTGCCGGAATATGTTAAGACAGGGATTAGAAAGAGTCAAGAGCAATTACGGAGGGGCGAAGGTATTCCATACGAAGATGCGATGAAACGACTTGATAAAATATGAGTCTTCCTATTACTTTCTCACCCTTGGCATTAGAGCATTTAGCTTCTCTAACAGACTATATTGCAGAAGAGTGGGGAACTAAAGCATCTGAGAAATTCAAATCAAACATAAAACGAACGTTAAAAGTAATAAGTTCACAACCTTACCTTGCTAAAGCATCATCATTGGATGCCGATATAAGGAAAGCAATAATCAGCAAGCAGACTTCTTTATTTTATCAGATTCATAAAGAGCATATCGAACTGCTTTTCTTTTATGATAATCGCCAAGAACCTATCATCGAATAATTTAGAATTAACACATGAACACTATAGCAATACTTGGAAGCGGTAATATGGGCTTGGCTTTCGCCGATGGTTTAGTCAAATCTAATACTTATAAGCCTTCTCAAATCATCTTGACAAGAAGGAGCCTTAACAATCTTTCAAAGCAAGCCGAAGAAGGTTATCAAACTACTATCAATAACTTTGAAGCAGTTCAAAAAGCTTCAATAGTAGTTTTGGCTGTTCTTCCACAGCAAATAGATACGCTCCTGGCAGAAATTCTACCAGCCATAAAAGCAGATACACATTTAGTAATTTCGGTAATAACCGGAGTTTCTTGCCATGCTATCAAGGCAAAGCTAGGGGAAGGCGTTCAGGTTGTTCGCGCAATGCCGAATACCGCTATTTCTATCGGACAGTCGATGACATGCGTTACTACAGAGAATGCGAAGCAAGAAAATGTTGACCTTACAAAAAAACTTTTTGAAACCGTAGGTTCAGTGGTTCAGATAAATGAGGATTTAATGTCATCTGCAACGGCCTTATGTGCTTGTGGAATTGCGTTCTTTTTGCGCGCCATAAGAGCTGCCTCACAGGGCGGAGTAGAAATAGGCTTCCATGCTGAAGACGCCTTAAAAATGGCTGTGCAAACCGCAAAAGGAGCTGCCGATTTATTGTTAATACACGGCAGCCATCCGGAACACGAGATTGATAAAGTAACCTCGCCAAAAGGCTGTACCATAGCCGGATTAAACGAAATGGAGCATCAGGGTTTCAGTTCTTCATTAATCAAAGGAATTAGATTATCTGCTTTAAAAGCAGGCGGTTTATATACTGAAACGAAGTAAATGACAGAAACGCTCGCAGAAGAAAGTATTGAATTATTGAAACGGTTGATTTCAATTCCTTCCTTTAGCAGGGAAGAGAATAAAACTGCGGATGCATTAGAAACTTTTTTTACACAGCACGGCCTTAACCCAAAGAGAAGTCAGAATAATATTTGGAGCGTTAACAAGTTTTACGATGTTTCAAAGCCAACCATACTTTTAAATTCTCATCACGATACCGTAAAGCCCAACTCGGGTTATACGTGCGACCCATTTTCGCCTGATGTGGAGGACGGAAAACTCTATGGCCTCGGGAGTAATGATGCCGGGGGATGTTTGGTTTCTCTAATCGCGGCTTTTCGACATTTTTACAACCAGGAAGGTCTTAAATACAACCTTTGCATCGCCGCTACCGCAGAAGAAGAGGTTTCCGGTAAAAACGGAATTGAATCATTGGTGCCAGAACTTGGTCCACTCGATTTTGCGATTGTCGGGGAGCCAACTTTAATGGATTTGGCTATTGCCGAAAGAGGACTTGTAGTGCTTGATTGTGTGGCGCATGGAAAAGCTGGCCATGCCGCGAGGGAAGAAGGGGAAAATGCAATTTACAAAGCACTGAAGGACATCGAGTGGTTTCAGTCGTATAAGTTCCCAAAAGAATCAGAAGTTTTCGGACCGATAAAAATGTCTGTAACGGTAATTAACGCAGGTTCTCAGCATAATGTAGTTCCGGCAAAATGTGATTTTGTGGTAGATGTTAGAGTTACTGATGCTTACAGGAATGAAGAATTGGTGGATTTAATCAAGCAGCATGTAAGCTGCGAGGTTACACCACGGTCAACACGGTTAAAGCCGTCTTCAATTAGCAAATCCCACCCTTTTGTTCAGGCAGGTTTGGCGTTGGGAAGAAAAACTTATGGCTCGCCCACAACCAGCGACCAAGCTTTACTAGATATTACTTCAGTTAAGATTGGGCCGGGAGATAGTGCCCGTTCTCATATGGCTGATGAGTTTATTTATATAGAGGAAATTAAAGAAGGAATAGCACTATACATAAAGATGCTTGACAAACTCTTGCTTTAATTCTTGCCTCTGGGATTCGTATATTTGAATAAATTCCTGTAAATGACCGATTATAAAAATTATATAGACATTAAATCTGATGTCCGCTTTGGGAAACCTTGCCTTAAGTCGACAAGAATTTCTGTGTCTGATGTATTGGCTTGGCTCGCAAACGGAATGACCAGCCAAGAAATTATTTCGGATTTTCCCGAATTATCTGAAAGTCACATTCAGGCATGTTTAGCTTATGCTGCTGATAGAGAACATAGAATTCGAGTAATCTAGTGAAACTACTCTTCGACCAGAATATCTCTTTTAGGATTATAAAAATAATAAGTGTTCACTTTCCCGAGTCTGCTCAAGTGCGGGAGTTGCAGTTAGAAGGTGCAAAAGACCGGGAGATATGGGAGTTTGCGAAGCATAACGATTATATCATTGTAAGTTTCGATGCCGACTTTTACGATTTTTCTAATCTCTACGGACATTCTCCTAAAATAATTTGGTTACGCACAGGCAACACAAAAACTCTTTATATTGCGAACCTTCTTCTTCAAAAAGAAAATCTAATTAAATCATTTTTAGACGACAAGGAAATTTCATGCCTTGAAGTTTATTAATAATCGTAAATCTAATGAAACTTTGGCAAAAAGATAAGCAAGTAGAAAAGTCTGTTGAAACATTCACTGTTGGAAAGGACCGGGAATTGGATGCAGAAATGGCAGCATTTGATGTGCTCGGTTCGCTTGCTCATACCCGAATGCTCGCCAGTATAAATCTACTTGATGAAGCTGATTTAGCTGTTGTCCAAAAGGAACTGAAAAACATTTATAAAGAAATTGCCGCAGGTAAATTCACCATCCAAGACGGCGTTGAAGACGTTCACTCCCAAGTAGAACTATTACTCACCCAGCGTATCGGCGAAGCCGGCAAAAAAATCCATAGCGGCCGTTCCCGTAACGACCAGGTTCTGGTTGATTTGAAATTATACTTCCGTAGCCAGATACAACGAACCGTAGAAAATACCCAAGCATTATTCAATCAACTTATAACGCTTAGCGAAGCTCATAAAAATAAGCTTCTTCCGGGATATACCCATTTGCAGATTGCTATGCCTTCGTCGTTTGGCTTATGGTTTGGCGCTTACGCCGAAAGTCTGACAGATGATTTAGAATTAATGCTTGCAGCCTGGAAAGTTTGCAACAAAAATCCTTTGGGCTCGGCGGCAGGTTACGGTTCTTCTTTTCCTTTAAACCGAACGATGACCACTGAACTATTAGGTTTTGACTCCTTAAATTATAACGTAGTTTATGCCCAAATGGGCAGAGGTAAAACCGAACGCATTCTTGCCCAAGCTATGTCGTCGATTGCAGCTACCTTGGCTAAATTATCAATGGACGTTACGCTGTTCATTAATCAAAATTTTAGCTTTATCAGTTTCCCTGATGAGCTGACAACTGGTTCGAGCATTATGCCTCATAAAAAGAATCCGGATGTTTTTGAACTGATGCGCTCGCGTTGCAATAAGATTCAGGCTTTGCCGAATGAAATTGCATTGATGACGACTAACCTTCCTTCGGGCTATCACAGAGATTTACAGCTGCTTAAAGAGAATCTTTTTCCTGCATTCCAGTCGCTTAATGAGTGTTTGGAGATGGCTGTGTTTATGCTCCAGAATATCACAGTAAAAGATGATATCCTTAAGGATGAAAAATATCTTTATTTATTTAGTGTAGAAGCTGTTAACGAAGATGTTTTAAAGGGCATTCCTTTCCGCGAAGCTTATAAGAAAGTTGGTCTGGAAATCGAAAAAGGCGAATTCAAAGCTCCTGAAAAAGTGCAGCATACTCATGAGGGGAGTATTGGTAATCTATGTAATGAGCAGATTACCGCCGGATTTAAACAAACTTTAGCTGGGTTCAACTTTGAAAAAGTAGAGTTGGCGATTAAGGAGTTGGTGGGATAAAAGCCTCACCCCGGCCCTCTCCAAAGGAGAGGGGGGTGTAACGGGTTTATAGGCAACTTTCCAAAAGTTCTAAACTTTTGGAAAGTTTTTAGTGGCTAAGCATTATCACTCAACACCTTCATTAACTCTATATTCAGATAGAGCTTTTCTTTTCCCACTTGCTCGCTTTTTAAAAAGCCTTTGCTTTCAAGCTCTTTTAAATAATTTCCCACTGTTTTTAAATTTCCAAAACCGGCTCGCTCTAAATAGCTTCGCTTGGTGTAAGGTAAGTGAAACAGCAATTCCAGTAAATCCTTCGAATAAATATTCGGTAGTGCCTGCTGCATCCGGGCTCCCATCTCATTCATTTTTTGTTCAATAGTGCTTATTTGCTTACGGCCATTTAAAGCAGTTTGCTCAATCATATCCAGCATATACAATATCCATGGTTCCCATGCTTGTTTTTCTGTTATATGTCTCAAATTTGTATAGTATTCATTCTTGTTTTTCATGATATAGCTGCTCAAATACAAGGCGGGTACATCCATCAGGCCCGACATTTTTAAATAAAGCAGCAAAATTATTCTCCCTGTACGCCCGTTGCCATCAAAAAATGGATGGATTGCTTCAAACTGATAATGGATAATAGCCAGCTTAATCAGAGGGTCGGTATCATCCTCAGCATGAATAAAATCTTCGAGGTTTTTTAGCTTATCTCTTATAATATTCTCGCCCTCTGGCGGAGTATAAATCACTTTCCCGGTAGCAGGGTTGGTTAATTGTGTGCCGGGAACATTGCGAATACCCGACTGATTCTCTTTAACAATCTGCATGACGGCGATAAAAAGATTGGTGCTTAAAACAGGTTTTCTATTTAACTGCTCTATCCCGTACCACAAAGCATCCTTGTAATGAATTACTTCCTTGGTGGCATGGTCATCAATACTTTTATCTGCTATCGTTGCTCTGAAAAGCTCATCCTGAGTAGTAATAATATTTTCAATCGCCGAGCTTGCCTGTGCTTCCTGCAAATTTATGGTATCAATAAACAGCGTTGGGTTAGGGAGATTGGTTATCGCACCTTTAAGCTCAGATAAAGCTCTGCTTGCTGAAATTAACTTTTTAATAATTACCGCACTTTCTAGTTTTGCCTTCACAGGAAGCAAAGGCAGCGCATTATAGGGTTTAAGAGGATTACAGGTCATATTTTAACAATATTAAACGAGAGTAACAAACGCCCTCGTTATTAGAACGAGGGCAAAAATAAGCAAATTTCGCCCTCGTTCTATTTTCGAAGGTAACAAACGCCCTCGTTAAATACAAAGTTTTAGATAAATCAAGAGGTTTTTAAAAGCATCTGTATATTTGGCAAATCCATTGCACACAAAGGAATCACCATGTCAGTATCGCGTTTAGCACAAAACCTTAGAGGGTCTGAAATCATCAAGATTGCAGGCGAAATAAATGAGTTAAAAAAACAGGGACAAAATATCGTCAACTTAACCATTGGCGATTTTGATGCCAATATTTACTCCATCCCCGAAGAACTTCAACAAGGAATTGTAGATGCCTACGCCGCTCATCAAACTAATTACCCTCCTGCTGATGGGATGCTCAATCTCCGCGAAAGCGTAAGCGACTTCTTAAAGGAAGAGCTCGGCTTAAATTATGCAACCAACGAAATCTTAATTTCAAGCGGTTCAAGACCGATAATTTACGCTACTTACCTGGCCTTAATTGACCCTGGAGATAAAGTACTTTTCCCCGCGCCATCCTGGAACAACAATCATTACTGCGATTTAACTTCTGCTAATGGAGTAGCAATTCCAACCAGAGCAGAAAATAATTTTATGCCAACTGCTGATGACTTGCGACCACACGTTTCCGGCGCAACGATGCTGGCATTGTGTTCGCCATTAAATCCTACCGGGACGATGTTTTCCAAAAAAGATTTAGAGGAAATTTGCGATTTAGTACTTGAAGAAAACAGCAAACGAAAAGCAGGCGAAAAACCTCTCTATATCCTTTACGACCAAATCTATTCGATGCTTACTTTTGGCGAGCATCAACATCATGACCCCGTTACGCTTCGTCCACAAATCAGAGATTATGTGGTTTATGTAGACGGTGCCTCAAAATGCTTTGCCGCAACCGGTGTACGGGTAGGCTGGGGATTTGGTCCGAGCGCAGTAATTGACAAAATGCGTTCCATCGTAGGCCACATGGGTGCCTGGGCTCCAAAAGCTGAGCAGGTAGCTATGGCGGGTTATCTTAAGAACAAAACCGCCGTGGCTGATTTCTTAAGCAATTTTAAAGTACGTGTTACTAAGAGTCTTGATACACTTTACAAAGGTTTTCAAGCTCTAAAAGCGGATGGATTTGACGTGGACGCCATCGAGCCGATGGGTGCGATTTACCTTACCTTAAAGCTTAATTTTGCGGGCAAGACCACACCGGAAGGAAAAGTTCTTCAGGATAGTAACGACATTAATTTTTACCTGATTAAAGAAGCGAAAGTGGCTTTAGTGCCTTTCTCGTCTTTCGGAACAGGAGCAGATGTTAATTGGTTCAGAGCTTCGGTAGGTGCTTGCTCTGCGGAGGAGATTGAAGCGATGATACCCCGCATAAAAGAGGCCTTAGGAAGATTAAAATAGTCCTTAATAAAAAAATCCTGTCCAAGTTTCATAAAAATCTTAGACAGGATTTAACTAAATCTTTGGCTTTAAAAATTATTCTACAAGATCTTTAACTTCTTCCCATAAGAAACCGGCACCAATTACAGCCGCTTTCTCTCCCAGCCGCGCTGCGCGGATAGGAACGTTAATTCTTTTATCCTGCAACCGGTCTTTAACATGATCAATGAATAAATCCCAGGCATCATTATGTCCACCCACAACTACCAGATCGGCATCAAATTTTTGAGCATACTCGGCAAGAAACATAGCAAAGTTTTCGCCATACTCCCCAAAAACTAATTGTCCTATACCGTCATCTGTTTTAGCAAGTTCAGTAAGTTCCTGAATGTTGACAGCTTCATGGCCAGTAAACTCTGCATACCGTTTAGAAATCCAACTAATATCTAAATAGT
>JANMZB010000884.1:0-2384 GCA_031382725.1 Sphingobacteriaceae bacterium
ACGGTCGATAATTTTTTCGCGGTTAAACAACCCTGAAATACTAAAAGCATTTTGGCTGTTCATTGTGTAATCTACGCCCGATTTGATTGTTGCATAACTGGTATTCCGGTTACGTTTTACCTGTTGCCTGATGTAGTCGCCATTATCATAAACCCGGTCGGTAAATTCATTGCGATTAAGGGTTTCGGTGTACAGCCAATCGCCTTGTAAGAAGGTATTGCTTTTATTTTTTCGATAATTTAACGATATAGACGGATTTATTTTAGGTGTATTTTGATATTGAGGTCTGATGGTTGGAAGGTTCTCTTGCTTCTGCCATAATGCGCCCAGGCCTGAAGTAAGACCTACTTTTCCATTAAAGCCTTCCTGCTTATTCTTTTTGTAAATGATATTGATAATTCCGGCGTTTCCATTAGCATCGTATTTAGCAGAGGGGTTATTAATAATCTCAATCCTATCTATCGCCGAAGCGGGAATATTATCCAGCCCCGCCTGACCGTCGAAACCTGTAAGTGCGGTTTGTTTGCCATCTAACAACACCGTTATTTTATCGCTTCCCCGTAATTGTACTTTACCATCCTGCGAAGTTGTTACACCGGGAAGCGAACTCATTGCCTGAAGTACAGAACCGCCCGTTTGACTGATATTGCCGGAAATAGAATATGTTTTTTTATCCAGTTGATCTGAAACACCAGCTTGCTGTGTGCCTGTTACAACAACCTCATTTAGCAATTTGGAATCAGACTCAAGCTCAATCGTCCCAACATCCAAAAACTTGCTTAGCTCACCAACCAGAAGAGGTTCAGATTTAGTTAAATACCCAATATATGACAGTTCCAGTGTGTACGATCCACTACTTATATCCGCCAGATTGAAACGTCCATCCTCATTGCTAATCGTACCGACTACAAGTTTACCATCTGTCTGTTTCTTGAGCTTTATTGTAACATAAGGCAGCGTGGTTTTATTTCCTTTGGCTTTTACTACTCCCGAAACGGTTATCTTGTTCGTTTGAGAAAACAGAAGAGATGGAATTAAAAATAGAATTATAGAAATATATACTTTCATGAATAAGGCGTTAGGCATCAAACGATAAACAAAATTAGTATTTTGGCTGATTCCCAAACAAAAATCATTTTCATTGAATCCGTCTGGTATAAATAGAAATTGTGATGCGAGCAATTTGAATTGCTGATAGAATTCAAAAAGCGTAGTACGTTTTTTATATATCTAAGATCGCAAAAAATCTCTAACAGCATTATTTACTTCCTCATGCTGTTCCATAACTCCCATATGTCCGACAGCAGCTAATGAGATGAGTTTTGAGCCTGGTATGTTACTATGTATGGTTTGACTTGCTTTAGCTTTGGTTAAACGATCGCATTTTACATCGTCTGCATAGCGTAAAAATAAATGACCACGATTTTGTAGCTCCTGATCCAACTTATCCAGTACAATACTCGACAACAACGGGCTTAGCGGACTGCCCTGAGGCGTTCCCTTTACTCCCTGCTAGCTTATACCGCCTGTAAGAATGTCACTTCTGATTAGATTCAGCAATCTAACATCCCCGATACGGGTGCTTAACAGCCACATCAACCGGTCTCTGGTGGTGGGAATACCTAACAGGCGATAGCCGCCATGCGGTTTGGGAATTTGAACTCCTAAAACAGCTTGTGGCTCGTAGCTGCCGTTCAGCAGAGATTTCTGAAGGTTTTCCAGATTTACTGATAACCACTCTTTTAATCCGGTCCGTTACCCGGTGACCCGCAGGGTAAGCTTGATATGCCGTTTCTGTCCGTCAGTACCCACTTTTGTCGCCAGCTTCATTCAGATTCTACTTCGCAGTAAACACCCTTGCTCTTGACTAACGATTCCTGCTAACTGGCTCGTTCGGGACTTTAACCCTATACGGTAATGGCATGCATGGCGCACAAAAAAAAATCCCACTTCAATGAAGCAGGATTTTCTTAAATAAAAATTTAAATTTTCTAGAACGCATACATACTCTCCGCATCCTTACTCTCCAAAGCCGTAGAACCACTCAAATACTGATCTACCTTTCTCGCAGCTTCGCGACCTTCAGAAATGGCCCAAACCACTAATGACTGACCTCTTCTCATATCACCTGCAGCGAATACTTTATCAACGCTGGTTTGATAAGAACCTTCTTTCGCTTTAACATTACCACGCTCATCAAACTCAACACCTAATTGCTCTAGTAAACCACTTTTTTGCGGATGAAGGAATCCCATAGCTAAAAATGCAAATTGGGCAGGAAGCTCGCGCTCAGTACCAGCAACCTCTGAGAATTTAAGCGGACGGCCAAGGAAATCTGTTTCCCATTCAACATCCACTATTTTAATTGCTTTCAAATTGCCGTT
>JANMZB010000897.1:0-1199 GCA_031382725.1 Sphingobacteriaceae bacterium
CCCCAACCTACGACTCTGCCATGCAGTATGCTGAGCCTGACGACACCTCCCCCCACTTGATGCTGCTGGGGCCACTCGCCTTCAAGAAATCATTGGCACCTTATTATTCTATGCCCGTGCCATTGATTCCACCATGTTGGCTGCTCTTGGTTCCCTTGCCTCTGCTCAGTCTAAGGGCACTGCTGCCACTGCTCAAGCTGCCACCCAACTCCTCAACTACTGTGCTACTCATCCCAATGCAGAAGTCTGTTTCCAGGCCAGTGACATGTGTCTCCATGTCCATAGCGATGCCTCTTACCTCTGTGAAAGCCAAGCTCGCTCACGTGTTGGTGGGCTGTTCTTCCTCAGTTCCTCTGCATCCACTCCTCCTAATCCTGACGCTACGCCCCCACCCATTAATGGTGCCATTCTTGTTGTCAGTTCCATACTCACTGCAGTCATGTCCTCTGCAACTGAAGCTGAGTCTGGTGCCTTATTTTACAATGCCAAAAAGGCCACAGTTCTCCATGTCACTCTTGACGCCATGGGCTATCCTCAACCTGCCACCCCCATTCAAACCGACAATGCGTGTGCTGCTGAGATTGCCAATGACACTGTCAAACAGCGTCGCTCCAAAGCCATGGACATGCGTTTTTACTGGGTACAGGATCGTGTTTCCAATGGCGATTTTATCATCCACTGGCGCCATGGTGCTGACAATCTCGCCGATTACTTCACCAAACACCATTCCCCTGCTCACCATCGGCTCATGCGTTCCCGTTACCTCGTTGACCTCCACCGTCCATCTTTCCTTGCTCCTACCCTGTTACCGCGAGGGTGTGTTGATGTACCAGGTGTACATCCTACGGCAACATGCGTAGGAACACCGACAAGTACCGCCTTACTAAAAGGATCTGCCGACATCGGCAACTAACCTCACTTTTAGATAATTCGTTAGTTCTGAACGACTCTCTGCTAGTCTCTTTTGTTTCTTCAATCAAAAGAACGAATTCTCATACTGGATGTTGCTTCATTACTACCTCCACCATTGCTGATCGTAGTCGTTTTTCTTGTTTGTACAATTGTATCATAGTTGACACGTAAATGGCACAAATCGGTATAATACCCGTAAATAACGTCCGGGTCGTCTTGAACTTGCAATGAAATTTGCATCATATTCTGTACTACTATACTTGCAAGTAATAATGATTGTGCATATT
>JANMZB010000918.1:0-1033 GCA_031382725.1 Sphingobacteriaceae bacterium
CCATCCATAACCTTGGCAAGTTCTCGGACTGAATTACTTATATCAGGTCTTGAGTGCTTAGTCAGGTACAATAACATACCAACCCCACTCCGATATAAGGTCTGCTCATCTGGATTAATTAAATCCAAATTGTTGTCAGGGCGAATAATAATTTCACCAGGACTACCAGGTGTCACATACTTATGTAGGCCATCCACATATGGTCCAAACACCTTCTTCATTTTCTTGATAAGATCTGGTTGGGCCAAGAATAATTTTCCATCATCTCCAACGATTATCTTACACCCAATGTATTCATCCATGGTACCCATCTGCTTGATTGAGTATTTCATCTTGATTGTATCAATTGTACTGTTGATAGCTGTACGGTCTCCCACCAATATAACATCATCCACGTACAAACATACATAAACAGTACCAGTCTCATCTTCCTTATAGAACATACATGGGTCTACCGCACTGTTGGTAAATGCAAGCTCCCCAACCAGATACCCTGTAAATTCCTTCCACCATTGTCGTGCAGCTTGTACAAGTCCATAAATTGACTTTACCAATTCACAACACATTCCTTCAGGTAAGTCCACACAATCTGCTAACCCTTCAGGAACCTTCATAAATATCTCTTCTTCTAAATTGCCATATAAAAACGCAGTCTCCACATCGATTATTTCGGAATCCATATTCCTTAATAAATAAATTAACAAAATCAACCGAAATGTCACGTCATTAATAACAGGCGCGTAATTGTCCGTAAAATCCACACCAGGTATTTGGTTATACCCTAGTGCTACCAGGCGTGCGCGGTAAGTCCCGTTCTTCTTAACCTTGAAAACCCACTTGCTACCAATCAATCGTCTGTTTGAAGGCACAGTGCTGGTCTTGCTTTACTTCCACACACCTCTAACTGTCATATCACGGAACTCCTTTCTTATAGCATGCTGCCACTTCCCACGGATGCCCTGATCTTTATGATTCCACGCCTCATTGAAATTGCGCGGCTCGTCATATCCAGATTCCACTGCACTCATTAATG
>JANMZB010000001.1:0-5922 GCA_031382725.1 Sphingobacteriaceae bacterium
TTTTGTGCTGTTGCCACAGGAAGACCTTTGGCTGTTGATCTGGACGAACCGAATCGTGTAGCGAATTCAATCAAGCTAATGAATGTAAAGCATGCGGTAATTACTTCGGTAGACCGTGATGATTTAAAAGACGGCGGATCCACCATTTGGGCAGAGACAATCAAAGCCGTAAGAAGGGAAAGTCCTCAAACTACAATGGAGACTCTTATACCTGACTTTAGAGGAGTTTGGGATAATTTATATCGCGTATGCGAAGAAAGACCTGAAGTTGTTTCACATAATATTGAAACGGTAAAACGTCTAACAAAAGAAGTTAGGATCCAAGCAAAATACGACCGGAGTATGGAGGCTTTAAAACGCATTTCAGAATTTGGGTTACGCACAAAATCTGGCATTATGTTAGGCTTAGGCGAGACTGAAGCTGATGTTATCGAAACCATGCAGGACTTGGCCGATACCGGAGTTCATATTTTAACGCTGGGCCAGTATTTACAACCAACCAAAAACCACCACCCGGTAATTGATTGGATTCATCCGGATCAATTTGACAAGTACAAAGAAATTGGTCAAAAAATGGGCTTTAAGTATGTGGAGAGTGGTCCGCTGGTACGGTCGTCTTATCATGCGGAAAAGCATCTGTTTGATCAGGTGTTATAAGGGTTTCACGCAAAGAGCGCAAAGATTTTTCGCAAAGATCACTAAGAAAATATTTGATTTAATCAGCATTGCTTTCACTTTGCGGTCTTTGCGTGATTTTATCTTATCTTTCTTTGCGTGTAATTAAGGAACTTCAACGCAAAGAGCGCAAATGCTAAAGCGCGAAGATCGCTAAGCTATGGGCTATTTTTACTTTGCGGTATTTGCGTGTTTTTTCTTACCTTTCTTTGCGTGAACCCCTACCTATCAGCACCCTATGAACGAAAATGACCTATCCTATGAAATAATTGGCTACGCCCTAGAACTGCATAAAAACATTGGTCCTGGTTTGTTAGAATCTGCTTACGAAAGTGCGCTGGCACATGATCTAAGAGATGCTGGTTTAGATGTAAAACAACAAACAGCTATGCCTTTTATTTACAAAGAAATCAAGATGGAGGTGGGTTACCGGATAGACCTTTTGGTCGAAAACCAAATAATAGTTGAAGTTAAATCAGTGGAAACACTAGCACCAGTACATTTTTCCCAGGTGCTTACTTATCTGAAATTATCGGGCTTGAAACTCGGGCTATTAATGAATTTTAATTGCAAATTATTTAAGACCGGCATACACCGAATCGTTAATAATTTATAGTCTCATTTAACAATCTGATGTAAGCGCTTTAAGAGTTTTCACGCAAAGAGCGCTAAGGTTAGGCGCGGAGATCGCTAATAGAATGTTGCTTTGCGACCTTTGCGTGTTTTCCTTACCTTTCTTTGCGTGAACCTTACCTAATCATACAATCCTAGCGTGATAGGGATATATTCACAAAGCTTCGATGCGCTTACTACATATCTGCCTTTATTCTGAGCAACCTCCTGCCCCGCTTTACCGTGAAGAAAAACGCCTAATATAGCAGCATCTGCAGGTTTATAACCCTGAGCGATAAATGCTGCTATCATTCCCGTTAATACATCTCCCATACCGCCACTTGCCATAGCCGGGCTTCCTGTAGGATTAAAAATGCATTTTCCATCAGGCATAAATATCATCGTGTACCTGTTTTTGAGAAGGATGATTAGTTCTAATTCTTTGGCTTTTACTAGTCCGGTTTCTATTCTATCCCACCAATTTTCATGATCACCAAATAATCGGTCGAACTCTTTGACATGAGGTGTAAGGACAGATAATTTTGGAGTAATGGAAAGTAGATCCAGATTAACGGCAAGTAAATTCAGTGCATCAGCATCGATTACTAATGGTTGCCTGGAATTGATAAATGTTTGTCTTAAAATCTCTTTGCTTTCGGCAGAAGTTCCCAAACCTGGCCCGATTGCAATTGAATTATACTTTTCCCAATCGAGATCTGCCGGGATCCTATTATCATAACGCAAGGCAGCCATAGCTTCAGGTATCCTGATATTCAAAGCTGTGAGACCTTCGGCTGGAATACATGCCGTGGTAAGTCCTGAACCACTATTTAAACAGGCTTCCGCGGAAAGCAATGCTGCGCCCATGGAATTTGTACTACCAGCGATTATCAAAGAATGACCGTATGTTCCTTTATGACTAAAAGGCAAACGCTTCTTTAAGCGCTCAGCGATATCATCATCAGTCAATAAAACGTAAGGCGTTTCCAGTGCCTGTATAAACTCTTCATCCAGGCCAATACCCACCACTTCAAATCGCTTTATGGAAATAGCCGATTCGGGCAGCAGGAAGTTAAGCTTTGGCCGTTGAAAGCTAATGACAAGATCTGCTTTAATTGTAACGGCGTGTTTGGAGATCGGGCCTTCAGTCTTGAAACCGGTTGGTACATCTACTGAAACTATTGGCTTTCCCAAGCTATTCAACCACTCAACCAGTGTTAGCCAACCATCCTTTAACGGCTTATTCAATCCGGAGCCTAGTATTGCATCAATGATAATGTCTGCTTTTTCTTCTCTTAATTCTTCGACTTTCTTAAACTCATCGAAGTAAATTCCCTGCGCCATCAACCTCGCGAGATTTCCATCGAAATCGTTGGTTGATTTCCCGGTAAAACGAGCAATTTTAGCATCCACTTTATACCCCAGGCCAAACAACAAGCGAGCGATAGCAAGCCCATCTCCGCCATTGTTACCTGTTCCGCAATAAACTGCTATTGCTTTTGTCTTATCAGGATAGTTTTTTATAAATGCCTGGGTGAAAGCCAGGGCAGCTTTCTCCATCAGATCAATTGAAGGAATAGGCTTTTGCCGGATCGTATATTTATCCACCAGCCTTACCTGATCTGATGTTAAAAGATTTAGCATTTAAAAATTAGTGAGATTATAAAGTTTTCATTTTGAATACTTTTTTGTATGTTTACATTTAAAATTAATATTCTTAATGAATGTTATTACAAAAAGAACCATACTTTATTACTCCGAAAAATATCCTACCGCAAAAACAGCATTATTAACATGGTTAAAGGAATTGAGTAAACTAAATGCGGAAAGTTTCAATACACTAAAACAGACGTATGGCAACTGTAGTATTGTCGCAAACCACAGGGTTATATTTAACATTAAAGGAAACGACTTTAGATTAATAACATCCATAAACTTTAGAACGCAAGCCGCATATATTATCTGGTTCGGAACACATAAAGAATATGATAAGATTGACGCCGCGACTATAAAGCATATTATCATTTAAGTTTTAATAATTATGAATAGCTGGAACGTATTAAAAAACGAAACTGATTATAAAAAAGCCCTGGAACGAACAATTGAGATCTTTCATGCCGAGCCTGACACAGCAGAATTCCAAGAACTAGAGTTATTGTTGGTTCTTGTGAAAGACTATGAAGATAAACATGTCATCATTCCTGACATAGACCCAATTGAAGTAGTAAAACTTAAAATGGAAGAAAAAGGCTTAAAAGCAAAAGATCTGGAAGCAATTATAGGAAGCAAAGGGCATGTTTCGCTTGTATTATCAGGCAAGCGGAATTTAACGCTTAAAATGGCAGAAGCGCTGCATCTATTTCTAGGAATACCAGCCGAAATGTTTTTTAAAATGGAACGCTTTTAACAAGCTCAGCTTACGACCATTGCGTTATATTAAAGCCTACTCACTATTGTTTGTTTAATTCGTATTGATCACAGTTTGAATCTCAACTTTGGGTATTTCTGAGAAAAATTCTGTAATACGTTTCCATATTCTGAATACTCCCATAAACTGATGAAATCGCTTTCTCGTTACTCAAATTCAGTTGGTATGCCTTCACAAGTTTTTTAAGATTGTCCGGCTTAGTCATCATCATAAACAGTACAATTGTATATGAAGTGGTATACATGGTTTCGATTTCTTTTCCATTCCAACTTGAGGGGCTTGCAGACAAAAAACGATTTAAGTTAAAAGTATCTAAACTGGCTTGTATTTTCTTTAATCTTCCTGGTTGCTTATACACAGTCACCTTATTGTCTACCACTTCCAGTGATTCAAAAAATTCAGAAATCCCTTCATTTAGCCATCGAGGCGGATCTGGCATATTGTTATGCATAAAACTGTGTCCCATCTCATGAACAACTGTATTCATAAAATCAGAATGCTTATAAATATAAATTTGCCTGGTTTGAGGCGAATAGAATCCCAGGGATGATTTTAAGGCATTCAAGTGTTGCGCATTGTCTCTGTAATCACTTGCCTTTTTGTATATATTAATCGAGATAGTAAGTGAATCGTTTTTGGTTGTACTGAAAAGATTGTTATACAACATGGCTTCATAATCCGCCAAAAGTTGGATTTCCCGACGTTCCTTTGGAGATAATTTAAACCCTATTTCATTATAAATAAGCTTTTGAGCAAACAGGCCATTTTGGAATAAAATTGCCGACAAGATTAATAAGACACGAATGATCACTGGCTAATGTTTACTCTAATATATCAAATCCATCGAGACTAAGACAAATTACCTCCCCATCTCGATCTTCAAAAACTTTCCTGTATGGCTGTTTTTCACATTTATCAACTCATCGGGTGCACCCGAAAATAAAATTTGCCCGCCACCAGAACCGCCCTCGGGACCTAAATCAATCACCCAATCAGACACTTTCACCACATCCAAATTATGTTCTATTACTAAAACCGTGTTGCCATGATCTACTAAACGATTCAATACACCCAGCAGCACGTTTATATCCTCAAAGTGAAGACCTGTAGTTGGTTCATCTAAAATATAGAAGGTTTTCCCTGTATCTTTTTTAGAAAGTTCGGTTGCTAATTTAACTCGTTGGGCCTCGCCGCCGGATAATGTTAGAGAGGATTGCCCGAGCTTTATATAACCCAAGCCAACGTCGAATAAGGTTTTGATCTTTCGGTAGATGGATGGAATGGGCTCAAAAAACGCAACTGCATCTTCTATACTCATATCCAGCACATCACTAATTGATTTTCCGCGGTAGCGAACCTCCAACGTTTCGCGGTTATATCGCTTTCCCTGGCACTCTTCACATGGCACCTGCACATCCGGAAGGAAATTCATTTCAATAACCTTCTGCCCCGCTCCCTGGCAAGTTTCACATCTGCCGCCCTTTACATTAAAGGAAAAACGTCCGGGCTTATAACCCCTGATCCGTGCTTCCGGTAAACCGACATACAAGTTACGTATATCAGAAAATACACCTGTATAAGTTGAAGGATTCGATCTTGGAGTACGACCAATTGGTGTCTGATCAATTTCAATGACTTTATCAATATGCTCGAGACCTTCAATCTTTTTATATGGCAAAGGCGTTTTCTTTGCGCGGAAAAAATGATGGTTTAAGATCGGGTATAATGTTTCGGCAATTAACGTTGATTTCCCGCTACCCGATACTCCGGTGACGCTGATAAACTTCCCTAAAGGGATTTCGAGCGTTACGTTTTTTAGGTTATTACCTGAAGCATTTTTTAAGATCAGAGAATGGCCTGTGCCTTTACGCCTTTCGCCAGGCATATCGATTTTGCGGACGCCACTAATGTAATCATTGGTAAGGGTGCTTGTTTTAGTAAAATCTCGAGGGTGACCAGAAGAGATTACTTCACCACCATGTACACCTGCTGCGGGGCCCATGTCAATCACGTAATCAGCTTCAAGGATCATGTCCTTATCATGCTCTACAACTAAAACTGAATTTCCAATATCGCGAAGGTTTTTAAGCGCGGATATCAAGCGGGCATTGTCCCGCTGATGCAGCCCAATGCTCGGCTCATCTAAAATATAAAGCACATTTACTAACTGCGAGCCGATTTGGGTAGCCAGGCGAATTCGCTGAGCT
>JANMZB010000015.1:0-1312 GCA_031382725.1 Sphingobacteriaceae bacterium
CACAAGACTCCCGTTCAGGTATATGCTATGATTCATGCGAAATTTCTGAGTTGATTCATTCCTCAAAATGCTGAAATACTTGATGCTGAAATTGTTGGTTCAAGATTGATTAGTATGTGATTGAGTTGCTTACACAAGCAAGTGTTTGGTGAGATTGCTTCGTGCTTTGGCTGCAAGTTCAAGTGTCGATCAGACTTTTTCTTAGTTGTTTCGTTTAGCCTAAAATGGCATGATCACCATGGATGACCAAGAATGCACCACAGACATGACCATGGCGGCATTGTTTTAGTTTAGTTTAATTTCGTGTTCGTCCGTCTACGGTTACCCACGTACTTGTGCTGGGTTTGGAGGATCAAGTTGAAGATGGAAGGTGTGTGATCTCAAGTCAATTGCGGACTATATCAGGATTGGATTTAAGATTTCGCACAAGCAAAGAAGCATTGAAAGTTTTGACACCAACTCAGCAAATTTCAATCTTTCATGATCAAAATAAAAAAGAGCAAGAATTTGGTTGAATGTTAGAGGACTGTATTTCAATAATTTAGTAGTTGATATACTTAGTTTCAATTACATGTTAAACCCTATGTTTAGGACTTTGCTTATTAGTTCCTAGGACTTCCTGTATAAGGAGTACTATCCCTTTGTATTCAACAAAAATATCCATCATGTTTTCAATACATAAAACTTTGATTTTTAGTTTCTCTCCTCATTATAATCCTCAAATCCTTTCATGGTATTAGGGAAAAAAATTAGAAATTAGGGTTTTGAACTTAAATCAGGAATTAGGGTTACCGCTGTCGCCGTCGCTCAGCCACCGTCGTCTACCGCACGTTCATCTACTGCCGTCGCCATTCGTCGGGCCTCCTTCCGCTCAAGCCGCCGCCATCCTAATCTTCCTTAGCTACTACCATCATAGTCGTCGCCGCCACCCTAATCTTCCCCTGCCGCTGCCATCACAGTCGTCGTCAATCAGTTGCCCATCAGTCTGTCGTCCGTCCCATCTTGCTTGTTCTATCTATACCACCGATCTTCGCCACGTATGCTCCCACAAGACTCCCGTGCCGGTATATGCTCTGATTCATGCGAAATTTCTGAGTTGATTCATTCCTCAAAATGCTGAAATAGTTGATGCTAAAATTGTTGGTTCAAGATTGATTAGTATGTGATTGAGTTGCTTACACAAGCAAGTGTTTGGTGAGATTGCTTTGACCTTTGGCTGCAAGTTCAAGTGTCGATCAGACTTTTTCTTAGTTGTTTCGTTTAGCCTACAATGACGTGATCACGATGCATGACCAAGAAGGCACCACAGACA
>JANMZB010000024.1:0-1211 GCA_031382725.1 Sphingobacteriaceae bacterium
GGAGTTACATGTCAGGAATATTTGGAAAGTTTTCAAAACCAGGTTGACATCATCTCTCATTGTGGAGGAACATTGTTGTTGGACTCGATGATCGATGAACACCTCCCGTCTACCATTACTCGGGATTCTGCTAGTGGTACACAATTGGAAGCAGCAAAGAAGAAAGCCATCGAAGAATACTTAGCTTGTTCATTTATGCTTGGGGCAGATAAAAGTCGTTACGGGAAGCTGGTTGCAGACATGGAAAACTCGTATCTACAGGGTGATGATAAGTACCCAGCAAAAATGACTGATGCATACAGTTTACTAGAGCACTGGAAGCCCGACCACAACAGTTCTCAGATACTTGATACAAGCAAAGTAGGTGTTGCGTTTTTAAATGATGGGCAGGGGAATGCAGAAAACAAGAAGGAAAAAGACATTTCTCACATTACATGTTTCAACTGCCAAGAAAAAGGACACTATGCCAACAAGTGTCCAAACAAGAAAAATGATGAAAGTGGAGATGTGCATGCACAGTATGGTGGTTTTGCTGAAAATGAGTAAATTACGACATCATTTCAGTTCTGAAATATTCATAGCAAAGATTGCAGGCGTGTGTTGGAAACATAAGGGTAAGAAAATTGAAATTGAAATTAAATTGTTGATCTCGTGCATCACCTGCCAAGATCACAGGAGTGTGTTGGGAAAAATAGGATTGTAGGAATATTAAAGTATAGTGAGTGTGAGTGCTGAGTAAAAAGCTGTAATATCAGGGATATAAATGATGTTCCGGATGCATAAAGTGAGGTACTTTGCATCCGAGTATTCACACAGGGGATGCTGGGCCACGATACCCAGTATCCAAAAATAAAATGATTACAAGTACAAGTACTCATATTATTTATTGGTAAGTACAAATACACTGGTTTGTGTTTCTGTACTGGTTACAACTTCTTGTAGGAACAACAAGATGGAACGAGATCGACAAATGGAGAATCTATGAGCAGAGACGAACTGCTCACAATATTTTAAAAATCTAGTTATCTTAAAAAATATAGCTTCGCATATTTTCAATCTATATCTGTTGCTGCTTTTATTGGGCGCTGTACGGTTGATTGTTAAATTTGTCGTCTCAACACCATGGACCTGGTGATTTTGCAAACCGTACCATTTTTCAATTCACAAAACGAAAAACGTACAACAGTCAACAGTAACACGAGAAAAAATAA
>JANMZB010000177.1:0-3781 GCA_031382725.1 Sphingobacteriaceae bacterium
GCTATTATATTGTCGATTATCGGAATTGTATATGCCTCCTTGATTGCTTTTACACAAAAAGATGTTAAGCGTCTAATTGCTTATTCTTCAATCGCACACGTGGGTTTGATAGCTGCCGGTATTTTCGTTTGGAATCGTCACGGTTTACAAGGCGCCATGATACAAATGATTAATCATGGTATTAATGTGTTTGGTTTATTTTTCATCATTGATATTATTAGCAGAAGATTAAACACAAGAGAAATCAGCACCATGGGCGGGATTGCCAAATCCGCACCACAATTCGCAATTGCATTTTTAATTATTCTTCTTGGAACAGTAGCCCTGCCACTTACAAACGGATTTATTGGGGAGTTTCTACTTCTGTTAGGAGTTTACCATTATAATATTTGGGCGGCCGGCATTGCAGGTCTAACCATCATTTTTGGTGCGGTATATATGCTAAGAACCTATCAGCGCATTATGCTTGGCGAAACGAACGACAGCACATTGAATTTTCCTGAGATTGACGGAACTGAAACACTTATTCTTGGGATTGTATGTGCGCTGGTAATCTTTATAGGGGTTTATCCTCAGCCATTGCTGGATATATCGGATGCATCGACCAAGGCATTGATAGAGCTGGTAAATAACCGGATGCAGGGATTAAATCCAACAATACATTGATAGAGACAACATGGATGTTATAATTACGATATCTCTTTTAGCAATACTGGTTTTATACCTGGGGCTATTTAAAGGAGAAAAGGCTTTACTACCTGTATCAATTATTGGTTTGCTTGTTTCCTTAGGTTTAGCAATAAATCATTGGGATCTGGCAAATAATGCTCCGATTATTTTCAGCGGTATGCTGCTCTTTAACAATTTTGCAGTTGCCTTTTCTTCAATAGCGATTGTATCAACCATTCTGATCTTGATGCTTTCTAAAGATTATTTCGAACGCATCAGCAGCAATGTCGCCGAATATTATTCTATAATTCTATTCTCCCTGGTAGGTATAATTGTGATTGTTTCTTATCATAACTTAACCATGTTATTCATCGGGATCGAGATTATGTCGGTAAGTTTATACATCCTTACGGGGATAAAGAAAAAGGACTTTTCGTCGAATGAAGCGACACTGAAGTACTTCCTTATGGGAGCTTTCTCAACAGGATTTCTGCTCTTTGGAATTACTTTAATGTATGGCGGCTCTGGCTCCTTTGACTTAAGTCAGATACGTGCTTATGCGGCATCCGGTCCTTCAGATATCTCCCCTATCTTTTATGCCGGGATTCTTTTAACCCTTATTGGATTATGTTTTAAAGCAGGTGCTGCCCCCTTACATTTCTGGACACCGGATGTTTATGAAGGGTCTCCAACTCTGATTACAGCCTACATGAGTACAATCGTTAAAACAGCAGTATTTGCAGCTTTTTTAAGATTGTTTTATATCAGCCTGGCTCCAATGAGTGAATTCTGGATGCCGGTATTGATTGTTGTTGCCGCACTTTCTCTTTTAGTAGGAAATATCACAGCCGTTTATCAACAGCATTTTAAAAGAATGCTGGCTTATTCAAGCATTTCGCATGTTGGGTACTTGCTTTTTGCCTTTATCTCACTAAGCAGTTCATCAGATAATTCAATTTTTGTATACGCTGCTGCATATACACTGGCTTCGATTATTGCTTTTGCAGCATTGATCATAGTTCAAAGGCAGGCAGGTGGCGATAGCTTTGATAATTTTAATGGATTAGGGAAGAAAAATCCACTATTAGCGATAACATTAACCATTTCCATGTTATCACTTGCAGGGATACCACTGACCGCTGGTTTCATTGGAAAATTCATGATGTTCACCGGGGCATTAGAAAAATATCATACAAGCCTGGTTATTTTTGCCGTGATCAATGCCATAATCGGGATCTTCTATTATCTGAGAGTGGTGATAGCAATGTACTTTAAAGATGCCGAGCGTAATGAACTATTAGTCCCATCCTATTTCAAATTTGTACTAATCGTTTCAGCAGTTGCAACGGTTATATTAGGAATTTACCCCGGGTTTATCGCCGATCTAATCTGATTATTATAAATTCAATTTTATTTTAATAATCGTAGATTTACGAGTATTCAATTTATGTACGAAATCTGGGATTCGGTCCAACAGCTTATACATCCTGAAACTTTACTTAGAGAAGGCGGCTTTTATCTTCTTCTATTTGTAGTCTTCGCTGAAACCGGACTATTTTTCGGATTTTTTCTTCCCGGTGATTATTTGCTTTTTTTGGCCGGAATGTTTGTAGCGACAAATAAACTTGATGTGTCTATTTACGTTTTAATTGCCGGTTTAATAGTTGCCGCAATCTCAGGTAATTTTGTAGGCTATTGGTTCGGAAGAAGAACCGGACCGGCGTTGTATAACCGGAAAGATTCCTTCTTTTTCAAAAAAAAATATTTGGTTGCGGCCGAAGTGTATTATAACAAGCAGGGCGCGTTTGCATTAATAATGGGTAGATTTATCCCAATCGTGCGGACATTTGCACCAATTCTTGCCGGGATGATTCAGTTAGACTACCGAAAGTTCTCGCTATATAATGTCACCGGCGCATTTTTATGGATTACATCTTTAACGCTATTGGGCTACTTTCTGGGCATAAAGTTCGAGAAAGAGATTAACGACTATCTTTTTTATATCATTATAGGTTTCATTGCTATTACAGCAATACCTTTGATATGGGCTTATTTAAAAGAAAAGTACCCTAAAACAAAATTTCGAAAGTAAAGTTGAACGAAAATATATAATCATATGAGTAAAGATCACCCTTGGCACGCAGTATCACCAGGCGCAGACCTGCCAAGTTTAGTTAATGCAATTATTGAAATCCCGAAAGGATCTAAAGCGAAGTACGAAATCGATAAAGATTCTGGGTTGCTTCGACTTGACAGGATTTTATTCTCTTCAGTAATGTATCCTGCTAACTACGGCTTCATCCCACAAACTTACTGTGATGATCAGGATCCGTTGGATATATTAGTATTATGTTCTGCTGATGTTTATCCTATGTCTATTATTGAGGCAAAAGTTATCGGAGTAATGCACATGGTTGATAATGGAGAGCAAGACGATAAAATCATCGCGGTAGCAAAAAATGATATGTCTGTTAATTACATAGACGACTTAGCAGATCTTCCACCACACACGATGAAAGAGATTGTACGCTTCTTCCAGGATTATAAAGCATTGGAGCACAAAAATGTGACTATCGAAGATCTACTTGGAAAAGAGTATGCCTATAAGGTAATTGAAGAAAGCTTGGAGCTTTACCAAAGTACTTTTGTAAATCACGCTTAACTGAATGGGACTCCAGATTTTTTGGACTTTCTTCTTAGTTTTTTTAAACGGGTTTTTCGTTGCGGCGGAATTCGCAATTGTAAAAGTGCGTGCCTCGCAGATTGAGATCAAAGCAAAGTCCGGCAGTAGGGTAGGAAAAATAGCTAAACATATTACCCAACATCTTGATGGCTATTTAGCGGCAACTCAATTAGGGATTACGCTTGCCTCGTTGGGATTAGGCTGGGTAGGTGAATCGGTAATGGAACACATTATCACTAATGTGTTAACCTTCTTTAATGCAGAGCCGGCATTTATAGCATCTTTTTCCCATTCTGCGGCACCATATATTGCGTTTGCGGTAATAACGGTGTTGCACATTGTGTTTGGAGAATTAGCGCCTAAGTCGATTGCAATACAACAACCAATAGGCGTTACCATGTTCATCGCGTTTCCTTTACACTTTTTCTA
>JANMZB010000193.1:0-1114 GCA_031382725.1 Sphingobacteriaceae bacterium
GTTCCGCTCAAACGAAGATTTCCGGAGCCCTTTAAGTTTGCAGTTGTGGAAGTTCCATTATTTATAATACTCAAGTTTCCAGACCCATTCAGATCAACGGTTAATTCCTGATTGGTCAAAGTATTGGTTGAATACATATCCCCAGAGCCATTAAGAGATACTTTATCTATTCTTGGCGAAGTGAGATAAACCTTTACTTGCTCCTTTCTAAAGCACTTATTTGACTTGGAATCGACATATAAAACTCCACCTCTTACATCCGTAATGATGTAGGGAAGAATGTTGTCATTGGCTGTGACTTTTACTGCATAACTCTCTCCCTGGGTAATGACCACCTCGTAAGATCCGTTTGCATTAACCCCATGAAATTCACTGGTAGGTCTGTCGATTGTAACAATATTATCGGAACCTTTGATACATGGAGAGCAGGAATTTAACATCCATGTTAATCCTATTGCTAAATAAATTATTTTTTTCATTTGGGTAAAATTTGTTGTTTGATCTTAAGACAATCTGAACAACTAATACCCCTATGAGGAATTGAAAAATAATTTTTAGGTTCTAAATAACCCTCCGAGTTTGCTCTAAAATTCTAGAATGGTTTTTTCTATAATGTCACAGCAGGCATGTATCTCCTTTTCCGTGATGGTAAGTGGAGGTGCAAAACGAATGATGTCTCCATGAGTAGGCTTTGCAAGTAGCCCATTATCTTTCAAGGCAACGCAAACATCCCAAGCGGTGCGACCATCCTTGGTAGGTTTTATTACTATAGCGTTGAGCAAACCTTTTCCACGAACCAAAGTCACATGGTGCGATTTCTCTTTCAATTGTACCATACGCTTTCTAAAAACTTCACCCATTAGTTGAGCATTCTCAATAAGATTTTCATCTTTAATGATCTCTAATGCAGCCATAGCAACAGCTGCTGCTATTGGATTACCTCCAAATGTAGAGCCGTGTTCTCCTGGTTTTAAAACCATCATGACTTCATCATCGGCCAATACTGCCGACACTGGATACATACCTCCGGAAAGGGCTTTTCCTAAAATCAACAAATCTGGGCGTACACCTTCATGATCGGAGGCCAACAACTTACCCGTGCGACCAATGCCTG
>JANMZB010000269.1:0-1092 GCA_031382725.1 Sphingobacteriaceae bacterium
CGTTGCCATAATGATGTATCCGCAGTTAGCATCGTTCTCGGTTCCCTGACCTTGATCATGAATTTTGATGGTTTTATCTTTACAGCCCAAGTTGAGAATTGATTCCAATATTTCATCACCAGCTCTGGTGGATGTCCCATCGGTTTGCCATCTGGTCTCGATGTAATTCTTATCGGCTGTGTTGGCATTGGGTGTAGGCGGGTCTGGTATTTTTGCTTTGACGAATGGTGTTGCATTTGTCCAATAATCCCAGTTATATTTTTCCAATAAAACTTTTGAAACATTGACGTAACGATCCTCCTTTGTCATATTTATTGGGGTTTCTGTATTATTTCCAAAAAAAATTCGCTTCCCTTTATTTAAAATTTCATCTATTACCAAATCAGTATTATAGGTAGAGACCCAGGCTCCAGTTACAATTATGATTGGTCCCGATGATTTCACCCAAATCATTGTTTTGTTTTTGTCTTCAATGACGGCAACAACTTGTTCTTTCTGAATTAGTTTCACTGAATCATTCTTTAAAGATACCTTCGAAAATAGGTTTTTCTTGTAAAATGCACTTGCTTCCCCTAACTTTGGAATCTGACAGAAAATTGGGGGACTTGATCCTATCGTACATTTTTCAATTTCTTCAATGGTGGCAAGTAAAAATGTACCAAACCCGAAATTCTTTGAATAAGTTAATTGATTGTGTTGCTTGTTCGATACTCCAATTAATAACAGAAAAACGTATTTTGGTTGTATCAAAAACATGGCGCTTGCAATTATAGAATCATGGTGGAGCATCATATTTCGATTTCCTGGAGTTGATTTGTCGCGAGATGTGATCGCAATAGTATACACATCATCTAAAGTGCAGATTTTGTTGATTCTGTCGGGGATACCTGCATCTTCAAATATTTCCTGGTAGCTTTTACTTCCCCCAAGTCTGAATATACCAATATTCAAGAGTTGATCACTAAATTCTACCAGGAAATATTTGAAGATGCAGGTATCCCCAACAGAATCAACAAAATCTGCACTTTAGATGATGTGTATACTATTGCGATCACATCTCGTGACATATCAACTACAGGAAATCGAAATACG
>JANMZB010000304.1:0-1336 GCA_031382725.1 Sphingobacteriaceae bacterium
TGGGTACTTGGATGAATTTTAATACCATGGTATATGAAAACAAAATCACTGTATCCATCTGGGATTTGCATCCAAAGTTCTTCTTCTAAATCTCCATAAAGGAATGCTGTTTCAATATCAAATTGTCCAGCTTCCAATTGAAACATTACTTTGAGAGCTAACACGAGATGGAACGTTGCATCATTAACCACTGGAGCATAATTTTCCTGAAAGTCTTTTCCAGGTACTTGACTGAAACCTTTCGCTACAGTTCGTGCTCTGTATCGTCCATCATCTTTAAGTGCATAGACCCATCGATTTCCAATTACTTTCCTTCCGGATGGAACGTCGGTCTTCTTGATAATATCCCAAACTTCCTTTTCTTCCATGTTCTTAAATTCAGTACACATGGCTGTCCACCATTTATTCCAATCTTTACATTGCTTTGCTTCGATGTAGTTTTTGGGATCCGGGCTACCATCATGGATGCTTGCCACATAAGTTAGTTCGGAGGGATTAAACACACGGGCCAACATGGCGATTTCAGCTGTAGCGCCAGGGTCCGGATTGTAATAAGTTGTAAGATTCCGAATTTCACGTTGTACGCCGGATACACGTCGTTGTACAGCGGGGATTTCCTCTATGATTGCTTCTTCTGCATCTGGGACTTCATCGTCGTTATCTTCACTTTCAGCTTCAGTATCATAACCTTCATTATCATTATCATTATCTGCTTCTTGTTCATTTGCGATGTCTTCAACTTCGTTTCCAAAATCTTCATCATAGTCAATTTCATATTCTTCTTCATCATAATCAGATAGTGTCTCCTTCTTGTATTCTCCATAAGTTTTGTTTAACCATACCACATCTCGAGATTTTATCATTGAGAATTTACTTAGGGTGAGGAAACTATAAACCTCTGGAGAGTGATCGTCGGGGTAACCAATAAACATACATGGAGTTCCTCGATCTGATAATTTACTTCGCATCTTATTCGTCTTACTGTTATGGACAATACCTATTTCTCCAAAAGTTCTTAAGTTGCTGACCCATAAGGGAAATGTACCATAAAAGCTTACCGCTGATGAGTCTTTACCATCTTGCTTAGTGATAGCATTATCCAGTTGCGTAGCAAGGTGTGCGCACTGGGCCCATAATTTGTGACGGAGGGAAATTGGTAGTTGTGCGTGATTTAACATGGCTCGTACCTTTCCGTAAAGAGTGGCATATTTGCGTTCTATCTTTCCGTTCTGTTCTGGAGTGTACGGTGCTGTCAATTCAAATTTGATGGATAACGTTGTGTCTTCTTGAACTAAACGTTTGAATCGAAGGTTCTCCCCTGAATTGTCACAGCGGA
>JANMZB010000320.1:0-1628 GCA_031382725.1 Sphingobacteriaceae bacterium
GAGACAGGGTACGTGGGCGTTGGTAGGTGCAAGGCTTGTTTGTACGTGAACGGTCGGGTCCGTCGTAGCAGGTACGTAGGCGTTGGTAGGTGTGAGGCTTATTTGTACGTGAACGGTCGGGTCCGTCGTACCAGGTACGTGGGTAGGAGCATCGTCGGTAGGGCATAGGGTTCGTACAACACGATGTGCGATTGGTACGGAGGGGGGTAAAATGGGGTGTACCGTAGGGTCTGGTAACTCAGAGGTTGATGCTACAGAAGGTGTGGTGTGCGTGTTCGGGGTAGTAGGGAGGCAGGGTGTAAAAGCGTCCTGAGGGAAAGCAGTCTCTTTATTTTTGTGTAAGTGGGGTAAGGCGCTGCGGAGGACGCTGCGTTCAATCACACGGTGGGTGTCAGCTTTCAAGACGTAGAAACACAAGGCATCGCCAACGTTATGTGCAACCCCTAACCAGTAGCCGGGGAGTTCTCGTGTGTCGGGGAATTTGCCGGTGGGATCATGGTAGTAGACAAGTTCGTAGAACGTAAATTGAAGGACTGCCGAGATGTCAGGTGTGTCCCCCTTGCGTCTGGACCACGGGGTATTCCATCCGAGGGTTTCGTCGGCCGAAATGTTGTGGATGTCGGCCATATACGAGGCCGCGTAAAACCAGACTGCCTGGGGTGCACCAGTACGCATACGGAGGAGGCGGATGCTTTGTTTAAGCCAGCGGATGGCTCTCAATTCAGCAGGATTTTGCTGAGGGTGATACGGCTCAGTAAATTGGGTACCGATGAGGTTGCGGCGCACGATAGTGAGGAGGCGTTGGCCCCATCGCTGCATCCTGGAGTTGTCACTACGCAAGATGGATGGGATGCCTTCCTGGCGGAGGAAGTCTTCAAACGCGGTTGGGCCATCTGTTTCAGAACGTAAACCGTAGACGTTGATGTAATGGGAGTCGAGGCCGTAGAAGACTTGGGCGCATAGGGAACCTCCAACATCACGTTTGGTGGCAAAGAAGGTATCTGTAGCGACGGTTTCATGGAGCCGTCTGCGATTGAGGTAAGGATAAAGCGACTGTTTATGACCGCGGAGGAGGCCACCACATGGGATACGGGCAAGTTGGGTTGTCTGCTCTAGAGTGTGGCGCACGACGTCCAGGGGTCTGTAGCCGAGGTAAGGCTGCAGGCGTGCGGCATCGGGTACGGATATGCGTGTGCGTAGCAACGAGCCCTGCCTGGGGTTGGAACGGATGAGGGCAGCTTTGGCTTCTGTAAGGACAATAGGTGGCCGAGGTAATTCGAGGGATGACAGGACTTGTAGGAACGCAAGTCCATCATCTGGCTGTACGAGAAGGTGTAATAGTTCGGTGGGACACGACTTCAGCGAGCCTTCAGTACAGTATAATTCAGCGGCGAATGCGGCGCGTCCCCAAAGGAGGGAGTCAGGTGCTGGGTACGGTTGTGTGTGGGGTTTAAACAGGAGTGTCGCCATGGCGTGAGAGACGGTGCATAACTGGTTAAGAAGCCGGGTAAGCAGGGTATGGGATCGATGAACCCAAGAGAGGATGAACAATATGGTAACTCCCCGGATGCGGGAAAAGCGGTGCATGAACGATGTGGTGCCGATAAAAGCTTGGAGGGTCGCGGAAT
>JANMZB010000359.1:0-1369 GCA_031382725.1 Sphingobacteriaceae bacterium
GGCCGATGGTGAGTACTGAGGCGTAAAGGAGGAGGATTTCGAGACATGCAGCAGTAGCCTGAGCGAGCAAGGTGACATGTTCGAGGAGGGAGGCGAACTCGTGACAGAGGGGACGGATTCGGGTAGGGTGACGAGCAGGGATACCATTCTGGGTGAGTTGGAGAAGAAGAAGGAGGAATTCACGCACGTGTGACCGTTGGAGGTTAGCCGGAAACTGATGCTGGGCGGAGAGGTTGATGGCGCGGATGGCTTCGTAGATGCCGTTGTTGTACGCTGTCACCTGGGCTGTCAAGACCTGGTATGACGTGCGTAACGCTCGATCGTGGGCCAGTAGGAGGGGGAGCCATGGTTGTTGTCGAAACGCTGACTGCATGAGTGGTTCCACGGATTGGCCTGGTGGCAGATCGGAGTGGTGGTCGAGGAGATTGTTGCGGAGGGCACTGATTTGGCCAATTAGATCCTGCAGCTCACCTGTCGGTATGTGCTGGATGTTCAAAACCTCGTCGATGTATGCGAGTCGGTATTCTGGGCGCCATCGATCGATGGTATGATACCAAAAAACGATTTTAAGGATGGAATGTTTAGGGAGGATGTCCTCTACTGTACCGATTTGACCTTCGCGTGTGGCATGTCGATCGGGAAAAAAGGAGTCGATCGTTAGGTAGACGCGGTCGCCAATAGCGAAAGGTGGATGGTCGATATCAAAGGGGCGGTTGACCGGGCGATACGTTAGTGGGATGTCCGGGTGGCCTTGGCCGGTCGCCCAGACTGCCCAGCTCCTGTGGGTTGCGAGCTGTTCGTCATCAAGGGCCGTGTCGTGACTGGCCGAGGGAAATGCGAGGACGTGGGTCATACTGTGAAGGGACATGGTGGGAACGAAAAGAATGTCGGTTGTATGGGCTTGTGGGAAGGATGAAGGTGACGGTTTGTGAATATGTTGGAATATTGTGGATGGAGTGTGATAAGGGTGATGAATATGAATATGTGCATGACGACAATGGTACAAAGCGATGAATATGTACATGATGACAATGGTACGAATCGAACCGTATACATGGAGTGGTGTAGTGTACGTGGGATGGACACGGGGTACGCAAAACATGGCGTGTGCGTCTACCGTTGTCTCGCGTCGGTAGGATTAACTACTGCGGGAAGCGGTAGGGGGTTCATCCGTAGCCGGTTTACCAGTAGCGTTCGTGGTATCAGGTGGACGAACGTTGAACGGTGGGTCGCGGGGTCGTAGGAGTCGGTGGAATTGATCAGCGGGAAGGGGCTTGGTGAGACAATCTGCCGAATTGGCGGTAGAGGGGACGTGGACGTATCGAACGATGTCGCCTGCAATCGCTTCACGAACGCGATGGTATGCAAT
>JANMZB010000362.1:0-6033 GCA_031382725.1 Sphingobacteriaceae bacterium
GCAACGTGAAGGATAACACGGAAGGAAACGACACACCGAAAGAAAAGGTGGCCAACATCACGGAAGATATTAAAGACCTCTTCAAATTTTCGGTGGTGGCAATCGGTTTGATTTTTGTTCAGCAATACTTTCAGACCGATGGGGTTTATCAGGCGGTGTTGTTGGGAACGCTTACAACTGGCGCGGCCGTTGTAACAACGTTTAACACAACGTACCTACCAAAGTATTTTACCTATGCTGCTGCAACTCAGTTGACAGGTGTGAAGATCACGGTTCAAGGGGACGGTGTAATTTTCGACTCCGATGCTGCGGGGCTTAATCATAAAGGCGTGTTGCGTGTACTTGGTCAGGTAACAAACAATTATTTCTTTACCATTTCCAACGGATTCGTTGCTGGTAAGAACGTGATATGGGAGTTTACAAACTCTGCTGCTCAAACCCCTGCGGTTTATGTGGCATCGGATGAAACCCCGGCTACAGGTGCGCCTATGTATTTACAATTACTACGTCAAGCAATCTTGTCGGGTTCTGGTCAAAACTTCGAGAAACTTGCTTCTATTTCGTTCCCTTCTCTTGCTGCTACGGATGTAGTAAACGTTTTGTACGATGACGGTACTCAGCAACAGTTGAACCGTATCGATATTCAAACGCAATTGGGTAACACACAGAACGTGGTGAATACTCCGATCTACACAATGGACAATATTGCGGGTAGAATCAAAACCGTTAACGTTATCGCGGGCGCAAATCAAACTGCATACATTCAGCGATGGGTTGCCGCTATGGGTGACGCAATGATTAATCAAGTCGTAAACAATTAATCATTATGGCAAGGGGTCGCTTGTTTAAAAGAATTTTTAAAGCGGTTGCCACTGGTGGCGCGTCTGAAATTGTCAATGCAGCAAAGAAAAATAAAAAGTTCGGGCGTGTATTGAAAGCCGTTGCAAGTGGTGGAGCTTCCGAAATAGTTCGCAACAAACGTTTAACTAAAGCACTGTTGTCGGGTGGTATGTCGGAGGTAGTCGGAAATAAAAGGGCTATGGCTGCGATTATTACCGGGGGTGGCTCTGAAATTTCGCGCTCTGCCGCAAAGCTTTTTATCAGTAAGAATGGAATGAAGCAAACTTTAAGATAACATGCCACTACCATTATTAGCGATCGCATCGGGAGCCGTTAAAGTCGGACAGAAAATATTCGGGTTCTTTAAAAAGAACAAAGAAAAAAAGGCTGCGAAGAAACAAGCCAAAGCGGATCAGGCAAAATTGAATCTGGCTTCGTACAATGAAAAGGCAAAGGCATTAGGCTTGGACTTTGGCGGGGCGACTACGATAACGCAGGGGGCTGCTGTCCTTCAAAATTTCATGAAGGAAAAAGAAGCTGTGCCGGAAACTCAGACGATACAAAGCGGGGGCGGTGGTTTCGATCTAAAGTCCCCGCCTGTGTTGATTGGGTTGTTAGTACTCGTTGTTATTTTGTTGAAAGCTTTAAAAATCATCAAATGAGAAATGTACTTCTGGCATTGTTTTGTATCGTTGGTGGTGTGTTCATCCTCGTAACTGAATAAAGAAAATGGAGTTTCTTAAAAAATACTGGTGGCTGCTGCCACTGTTCGCAGTTGTTGGATACATCGTTTATATTTTCATGAAAGCTTCAACGGTTTCCGCTAACATGGCGAAAGTTCGTGAAGCAAAACTGGAAAAGAGTTTGAACAAAGAAGAAACGCAAAGCGATGCTGGACAAGGTTAAAAAGTTAATTAAAATGGTTTCGTATGTTGGAAAAGTTGCTACTTGGATTGCTGATACTTTGGGGTCTGCGATCGGCTCTTTCCCGAAGTACCCCGATGAAACCGAAAGCGGAAGCGATTCAAAATGATCTGAATACTTTCATTCGAAAGTACGCCTATCCTAAAAGTTACGTTGAATTTTGGATGGACGTTTCGCAAATGGAAACGGACAACTTTACTTCTCCCCTTTTTGTAAACATGAACAACCCGTGGGGGATGCGTGTTGCTGAACGTAGGGAGACAACGCAAATAAATTCTTTTGCTCCTCCGGGTAGTTGGGGCGCGTACGATAATCTTTCCGATGCTGCGTTAGATATCTGCCTGTGGATGGACTACAATAAATTCAGTAAAAATATTTCGCAGTTGGATGCGTTCGTTGTTGAAATGAAAAACTTTGGCTACTTCAAAGGAGAATCAGCGTATACGTACTATCAAAAAATTCTGGCTATTAAACATCGAATCAAATGATAACCTCTAAAAGATCAATGCAGTTGGGAGGGAAAACAATTCCACTCCCGAACCCACAGGGAAGGTTAAAGGTTGCAGAGTCTGTTAATGTAACAGTGACGGGTTCGGTTCAGGTGTTGGCTGCGGGTGCTGTTGCTTTTCTCAATGGAAACTTTGGAGCGTTCCAACTTCCTAAGAATGCTTTACTGAAAAAAGTTTTGGTTACTGGAAATATTACTCCTATCGGGACGGGTATTGCTGCTGCGGTTACAATGTCTTTTAATTTGGGAGCGAGTCCAAATGTGTTTTACAAACCACCTGTTTCTACGTTAACGGCTCTGTTTGATTTGGCTCTTTTTAAAAGTGTTAATGAAGGGATGATTGATACATCTTTTGATGATGACCCGGTCTTCATTCCGGCAAATCAATCAATACAACCTTCATGTCAGGCAACTGGAAGTTTTGTTTTGAATGATCAATTTAATGCGCAAATGTATTTGTTCTTTACTATGCTGTAATGCGTGCCCGTGTTTCAACAAAGGAAATTGATTCAGGTGAATTTATTCGTGTGCTCAACATTCAAAGTACTGGCACTGCGTTGGGAGATGGTAATGTGTTCGAATTCTTTCAACCAATTTACATCTGGAATATTCAAAACTCTGCTACAGAGGCTTACTGGCAACCCGATGCTCAACTAGGAACTGTAAATACTTTTCCTTCAAATCCGGTAATGCCGTTTGCATCGATAACACCTTCGAACGCAAATAGCACTTGGCAGATTAACAATGGCGGTAGTGGTGGCACGTTCCGTTTGTTGGCCAATCAAACGCTGACGTTCGCAAAGTACCCGTTACGCATTCGCACGTTTGGTTTGTGGCGATTGACTGCTGCCGCTATCGTACAAATCTATTTCAGTTTAAAACCGTAGCCATGTATAAAATTGAAGGTACACCATGGACTATAATCATTGCACACATTTCCCACTTAGAGAAAGTGTCTGCAAATAACTTTACGCTTTACCTTTCAGGTGGTTCTATACCAAACCTCACGGCTGCGCAAGTATCTCCACTGGCTGCGTATTTCAACGTTACGCCATGATTGCAAGTGTTGTGCATTAAAAGCTGTCCCGATGCTTGCATCGGAATGTATTTTTTCTTTCTTTCGTGTCACCGGGTAGAGGTTCTGACAGCTCCTTGAACCCGGACAACCAATGCAAAGAGATATGGCAGTATTTCTAAAATGGAATCTCAAACAGAACCCGGTCTTGATTGAAGCCTGCCAGCTACTTTCGAGGTCGGGTTTCTTCTTTTAAAACAATGGAAGACGGACAACAAAAAACGGTAGATATGCTACTGTGGATCTTCGCGCAGGGTTACTGCGCAAGGCATGACGAATCGTTTAAGGACATTATTACCAAACCCACAGACGAACAATCTCGGGAATGGTCTCTTGATGCCGAACAAGAATTAATGAAGCGGTACAACGAACTGGAAAAGGTGTTTGGTGTTGCCCCTTCCTTTACTGTTGGTGTTGATATGTCTAAAGTGACATATAAATGTTACAAAGTGTACGAACGTGGTAAGGTGAAGCTGGAAAAGGCTGAGGCTGTTAAAACCTATCCGGGTAGACAGCCGGGGTACAATAAGAACAATCAACATCCTGACTTTGATTGATATGGTTACACAACTCGTTTTTGGCTGCGCTGGCATAGTGCTAGGCGTGGTCGTGGTTCTTGCCTTTGCTCGATGGTACGGCAATCGTAGGGACTAGCCCTAGACTTTAGATAGGGGGTAACAAGTCGCCCTTTTATTAACCTCTAAACGAACTTAACAAATGGACAGAATAGTAAGAATTTCTCCATCATTGATCGCAGGCAAAATGCATTGGTGGTATTATGAGGACGGTGTTATTATAGCGCATTGGGTCGAAGGTTCTTCAATTTGCATGCTTCATTTCGGTGAGGAGTGCGATCTTCTTTGGCTGGATTAGTTTGTGATTTTAAAGCGCCATCTTTCCGGGGTTAATATTGTAGTGGATAAAAACCCCGCGAAAGGTGCGCGTGGAGATAAAGAGTTTCCGCCTGGACGGATTCAAGGTTCGCTTTACGGACAACAAAAAAGATTAATCGCTGACTGTGTTGAGGGAATGCGACTTTACCATGAACGATATGAACCGGTTATTTTCTGTCTTACGTCTCCGGGCTACGTTGACCGTGCGAACGAACCAAAATTTCTCGATAACTTTCTCAAGGCGTTTAGAAGGAATGGTCTGGATAACTATGTTTGGGTACGTGAATCGACTGTGTTGGGATTTCCACATTTTCATTTCATTGCCGAATGTCCTTTTAAAATCGAAAAACGAAATGAAGCTTATCGTAAAATCATTTGTGGCCGTGATGTTGTGGACTGGTCTATTCTGTGGTCTAGTTATTTTGGTTCCGATTCTCTCAATTCAATCCGTCTTGGCGCTGACCATAAGAGCGGGCAAATCAAGTATTTCGTTCGTAATCAAAAAATGTCAAGCTATCTTTGCAAGTACATAGGTAAAGGGCTTGGCCATCGTGAAAAAATTGATCGCATATCTAAAGTCGAAATGGACGAACGAAAAATCGAGTTTGCCTACCGGGACGAAATCGCTTTGGCTTGTCAGCGCTATGGTGTTTATAACAACGCTGTTCATGCTCTTGAGATACCGAGACAAACTAAGGTCAAAACTTTCGGTACTTCACAACGTAGTCCGTTACGTGCTAAGGGTTCTTTTCAATTTATAGAACCCGAAGTATACGAACCTGATTTAACAGAAGTTCAATACGCAAATCAGAAAAGAAAAATTATTCGAACGTGGTCGTGCGTTGAAAGCGCAAGATTGGAACAGGGTGTTGGTGGTCAAACAAAATTAACCGACAAAGATTTGTCGAAGCTTCACTGGAAACAGTGTGGCATGCACCCGGTGTATATGGGTTATCCGAAACGAACTAAACCAAAATGATATGCAACAAATTAATGTCGACTTGAGCAAAACAATTGCAATAAAATGCGATTCGAAATCACTTTTAAGTAACTGTTCATGTGAATTATTCGAGCAGGTTTACTTTATTCGAAAGCTTCCGGCTTTACTGTCTCCAACTGGTCAGACGGAATACATTCCAATGCAGGTTTTTAGGTGCATTCAGTGCAAAACGATTAAGGATTTATCAGATAAGAGCAACGATCTGAAAATAATTTGAGAAATTTTCTCAGAGAATAACCGAATTTACCACAAAATGCAAAAAAGTCCTATTTGGGACTTTTTTTTTTCAATTCCCTTTTTGAGCTTTGGTATCGCAAACAAACAATTATCAACCATGGCTAAGAGATCTTTGAACGCTACAGAGAACCGACTCAAACGCAGACTTGAAAAGAAAAAGAAGGCTGCCAATAAAAAATCCGATCGTATCGCTCAGCGGAAAAGAATCGAGTCATTAAGAAACCAACTTCGTTAATCATGGAAAAGAAATTAGGAGTATCGGACAAAGTCCTACCTGCCGGGTCGCCTGTAAAAATCACCAACGGGTTTGTTGTGTTGAAAGATACCGGGGACGATCACGACCACGATTTGTTTCTGAATAAAGACGATGAACTCTACGTATTTGCTAATCAATCGGAAATCATGCAAATGATTCACGATCACAACCGGGAAAATCCGGGTAACGAATTTTTGGGTTCAATCATCATCGCCAACATTATAACCTTTTCGAAATAATGAAACTGCTCTCACCAAAAAATAAAACCTTGCTGTTCAAAATTCTTGGATGGTTCGGTGC
>JANMZB010000351.1:0-6055 GCA_031382725.1 Sphingobacteriaceae bacterium
GCTTTTAACACCAGTACTTTAGATGTGTTGGTAGGAGCCACTATGCAGCAGCAGAAGTCTGGACAGTTATATGAGCTTGGTTACGGCTTTGCAAGTAATAGCCTCATAACGGATATAGCCTCTGCATCGCAAAAATTTATCCTTGGCAGCGGTGAAGCCATTTATAAATATCAGGCGTATTTTGGCAGGTTAAATTATAACTTTAAGGATAGATACATATTAAATCTTACTGGCAGACGCGATGGTTCCAGCCGTTTTGGACCGGGAAAGCAATTTGCAATTTTTGGTGCTGTTGGAGCTGCGTGGCTCTTCTCAAATGAAAACTTCATTAAAGATAATAGTATTCTAAGTTTTGGCAAACTTAGAATGAGTTACGGAAGTTCTGGAAACGACCAGATAGGTGATTACCAATATCTCAATACCTACGCATCATCAGGGTTAAACTATCAGGGAGTTATTGGTTTTAATCCTACTAGGTTATACAATCCAGATTTCGGTTGGGAAGTCAATAGGAAATTTGAAGCTGCGATAGAAACAGGATTTTTGAAAGATCGGATTTCGACAACCGTAGCATATTATAAAAACAGATCGTCTAATCAATTAGTAGGAATACCACTGCCGGGTACGACGGGTTTTAGCTCAATCAATGCCAATCTGGATGCGACCGTACAGAATTCCGGCTATGAATTTACCCTACATACTGTAAATTTTGATACTAAAGATTTTAATTGGACGACGAATTTTAATATTTCTGCTTCGCGCAATAAACTGATTGCATTCCCGGGATTGGAAGGCTCCACTTATTCTAACCGATATGTAGTTGGTGAATCAACGAGTATTGTAAAGATATTTCATTATACTGGCGTGAATCCACAAACTGGTCTTTATGAAGTACAAGATGTAAATGGTGACGGTATAATCACGGCACTGAACGATAAAAAAACTATTGCAGATTTGACACCTGATTATTTCGGTGGCCTGCAGAACCAGTTCCGCTATAAAAATCTACAATTGGATTTCCTATTTCAGTTTGTTAAGCAGCAGGTTTATGATTATAATCCTGGTGTTCCTGGAGGAAATATGTCTAACCAAAGGAATGATATGATGAATTCTTGGCAGCATACTGGCGATATTTCTACTTATCAAATTAACACTTCGGGAGCCAATAGTAGTGCTGTTACAGCTTATTATAATTACTTAGATAGTGATGCTTCAATTGTTGATGGATCATATGTGCGTCTGAAAAATGTTTCATTATCATACGATATTCCTCTACAAAGGTCTAATAACATTGCCTGCAAAATTTATTTGCAAGGACAAAACGTGCTGACATTTACCAATTATAAAGGTGGTGATCCAGAGTTTAGATTTGCGGGATATTTGCCACCATTAAGGGTATACACAGCTGGAGTGCAATTGACTTTTTAACTTAACCACAACTACGATGAAAAATTTAAATAAAAATTTATATATATGGAGTGCTAGAACTATATTGTCGCGTATGGTATTCAATATATTTTGGGTTTTGCCAGTTGCTATTACGATTAATAGCTGTGATGATTTTGTGGATGTTGAATTACCTAGTTCGCAATTAACAGGTAGCGCAGTTTTTGCCGATATGACGACAGCAAATGCAGCAATAGCGGGATTATATGCGAATATGCGTAATAATGGTGTGCTTTGTGGCGGCTCCAATGGAATGTCAAGTTATTTAGGATTGTATGCCGATGAGTTTAATTATTATCAGTCTAATTCGACGAGCAATTTTTATAATAACACATTAATTGCAGGGGAATCTGGAGTTGCTGATATATGGAACCAAAGCTATAATCAAATCTATTCGGCAAATGCTATTATTGAAGGTGTAGCAAATTCGACTTCCCTTCCCACTGTTGGAAAAAACCAATTGCGTGGCGAAGCATTATTTGTAAGAGCAATGTTGCATTTTTACCTATTGAATATTTATGGAGATATCCCATATATTACTACTACGGATTATGAACAGAATAAGTCGGTATCACGTACACCTTCGACAATTATATATCAATTAATTGTTAACGACCTTAATGAATCTATAAGCCTGCTTCCAGAAGGATATGCTACAAGTGAACGTGTACGACCAAATAAATTTGCGGTCACAGCCTTACTTGCGAGAGTGTATCTCTACATGGGCGAATATTCGGAATCTTCTAATGCTGCATCTGCTGTATTGAGCAGTTCATTATATGCATGGGAAACCGATCTTGACAAAGTTTTCCAGAAAGAGAGTACGACCACCATTTGGCAATTGATTCCTGATGCTGCAGGAAGTGCTACGCTTGAAGGCGCATTGTATATTTTTACAGCCGGCCCTCCATCTGTTGTAGGACTTCGGGAGGATTTTATAAACTCATTTGACAGTAGCGACCACAGAAAAATGGATTGGACAGCAACTATAAACAATGGAACGAACAATTGGTATCATGCATTTAAGTACAAGCAAAAAGATTTTGGTGGAAGTTCAACTGAGTATTCCATAGTGCTGCGGCTTGCAGAGCAATATCTTATTCGCGCTGAAGCACGTGCGCGCCAAGGTGAATTGATTGGCGCTAAAGAGGATTTAAATGTGATTCGGAATACAGCTGGACTTCCAAATACAAGCGCGATGACAGCTGATGAAATAATTAGTGATGTATTACAACAAAGGCGTTTTGAATTATTTACGGAATTCGGGCAGCGCTTTTTCGACCTAAAAAGGTTAGGATTACTTGACAGCGAACTTTCTGCTTCAAAGCTAGGATGGAATACAAATGATAAAGTTTGGCCGCTGCCGGCTTTGGAACTTAGTGCCAACCCAAACCTGGCTCCACAAAACCCCGGATATTGATTATGAAACTTATATTTCACAGATGCCAAATAATATTTGGCATCTGGTTTTTTCTGCTGTTTTCATATTCTTCATTTGGGCAGCCGCAGAAGAAGCAATTAACTGAAGCTGATTATGGTAAGTGGGGAACTTTATGGATTAAAGGATTTTCTAATAGCGGGAAATGGGTAAATTTTGAGATGAGCTATGAGAATCATAAGGATACCTTGTTTTTACAAAACACTGAAAGAGATTTAAGATTGATATTTCCCAATGGTTTTAATGGCAAATTTGGAAATGAAAAATTCTTCATTTGTATGCTGCCTGATGGTCGTCTAAATTTTACTGACTTAGAAACGATGCAGTCAAATATTATTGACAAAGTTGATCGATATGAAATTGGGCAGGACGCTAAGAATATCATCACTTTTGAAAAAAAAGAAAATGGTAAGTCTGCAATATTAATTCGTAACCCGAAAGGACTGGTAATTAACATTATTAATGAAGTATATGATTTTACAATTGATCCTTCAAAAAAAGCTTTATTATATATTTCAAAAATTGGAGAGTGTAATTCTTTATGGATATTGGATTTAATTACTGGTAATAAACTATTGATTCAAAATACACTTGCTGAAAAACTTACACAGGCTGTATGGCAAGACAATGGAAAATCGGTAGCATTTATACAAGAAACTAACCCCAGTGAAAAGATAAAACAGGTTTGTCTATACAATATTGACGGAAAAAAGTTTTTTACTTATGACATTCAAAACCGTTTTCTTTCAGACGGAATTGGCGGAATTTACGATGGGCAGTCTATTTCAATTTCAAATGATGGAAAACGAGTTTTTTTTATGGCAACCAAAAACGTCCATACTGTGCCAATTACCGAAAACAGTCAAGTTGAAATTTGGGAAGGAACGGATCAGCAGTTATTTCCGTCTAAACAACTAGAAGCATCTTATGGAGAATGGCCAAAGCTTGCTTGTTGGTTCCCTGAGAATAAGAATGGAAGCTTTGTTAGCACAAATGATTTACCTGATGTAATTATGAGTCCTAATCAAGATTATGCTTTACTCTCTAATCAGTTTCAATATGGAATTGAGCCAAAGTATTATGATGAAGTAGATTATATCTTAAAGGATATAAGAACTGGAACAGTACGTGAAATTTTAACAAAGCAATCACATGATCCAAACCAGATTGGGTTTTCACCTTCAGGAAATCAAATAATTTATTATAAGGAAAATAACTGGTGGTTATATGACATTTTAAAGGATTCGCATTTAAATATAACAAAAAACATTAAAACCAAATGGGACAACCGAAATAATAATGCACCGCATCAATTTGATGTATATGGTAACCCGGGATGGAGTATAGATGGTAAAATGGTTTTGCTTTATGATGAGTACGATATATGGCAAGTATCGCTTGATGGCAGGATTTGGAATAAACTTACTGAAGGCAAAAAACTTGATATTTCTTTTCGAATTGATCGGAGTGAATATAAGCAATCATCAAGTAATAATTTCGATGGCAGAGCACCAATGGTTTTTGATTTATTGAAAGATATTTTACTTGTAGGTAAAAAGCGTAGTGATCATTCAACTGGTTATTTTGTATTTACTATAAAATCTGGAACGCAACAATTGGTTTTCGACCAAAAGAAAATTGGCAACATTCATAAAAGTCAAAACAACTATTATATCTACACTAAGGAAAGTTTTGATCAATCGCCAATGCTAATGCTGTTAGATTGGAAAACTGGCAAGGAAAATTTATTATTTGAATCTAATATTCAGCAAAAGAATTATTACTATGGTAAGTCCGATCTGATCTATTATGAAAATAAAAAAGGAGAAAAACTTAAAGGAGCACTGTTTTATCCTGCTAATTATGATCAGTCCAAACATTATCCAATGGTAGTGTACATCTATGATACAATGTCTGTTCACGTTTATGATTATCAAAACCCAACAACTCTAAATAGTGATGGCTTTAATATTACCAATTTTACACTAAATGGGTACTTCGTGTTGCTGCCAGATATCAATTATGAATTAGGCAACCCCGCAATGTCGGCTGTTGAGTGCGTAAATGCAAGTGTAAATGCTGTTATCAAAACTGGCATTGTAGACTCAAACAAAATTGGATTAATAGGTCATTCCTTTGGAGGCTATGAAACCAATTTTATTATCACACAGAGCAATCTTTTTGCTGCTGCCATATCTGGCGCGGGTGTCAGTGATTCAGTAGGTTATTATTTTACTTTGGGCACCAACAATAATATCAGGCCTGAGATGTGGCGTTTCGAAAGCCAGCAGTGGAGAATGGGAAAATCATTCTTTGATGATAAGAATGGATACTTAAGGAATTCTCCAATTATGTTTGCTGACAAAATTAATATACCGGTTTTATTATGGGCAGGAAAACTAGATCGTGTTGTTGATACAAGGCAGAGTGTTACATTTTATCTTGCATTGCGTAGGCTTGGTGTTACAACAAGATTATTAGTATATCCGAATGAAAATCACACTTTAGAACGAATGGCAAACCAAATGGATTTAAGTAAAAGAGTAGAAGAATGGTTTAGACAATATTTGAAAGATTAACTTAAAAAAGTGCAGTTTACATTTTGTTACTGCACTTTTGATATTGAGTTAGTCAGACTTATAAATGATTAAATTACAATCAATACCCAAATTATTTTTCCCGTACGCTTGATATGAGCCACTCATGCAAACAGGACCAGGTATTAAGGAGCAATTAACGGAAACTTGTTGACAATCAGCAGGTGTCGGCAAATGGAGGTAAGCAGTCATAAGAATATCTGATTTAAGAGTTTTTTCTCTTGTTGTGAATGAGGCAGCAGCTATAGCTATTAAAAAGGCTATGCTTGGAGCTATGATATTTGTATAGTTTTTCATTTTAGAAGTTTCGAGATTAATAATTAAAAGTGGCACAATTTGTAAATCGTGCCACTAATTGTTAAATTTTTTATTAGTTTGGACGGTGAAGTTGCCCATTACAGGAAACCGGGGTGTCTTTTGCGAAAGCTGTCCAAGAACCGCTTAAGCAAGTGAGGCCTCCACCAGGCGAACAATCAACTGTTACTTCTTTACAGCTGTTGATGTTCGGGTCATGAATGTAAGCCATAATGGTAGCGTCGAGCGCTTTACTTTCCGAAGACTTATCGGTTGCAAC
>JANMZB010000383.1:0-5849 GCA_031382725.1 Sphingobacteriaceae bacterium
GGCTCTTCCCTCTACAATTGAAGGCAGACAAAAAATATCACAGCTTCTCATCAATGCCAGAACCTCTTCATGAGGCCGTCCTGCTTCATAGGTAAAGTCGGAAAACTGCTGTCGGTAAAACTCCATTGGGGCCAACAATGAGCCCATTATAACTAATTCAATTTCGTTTGTATTCAACAGCTTCAATGCAGCAAATAAATCACCCAAACCTTTGCGTTGACCCATAGATCCCGCAAATAACACTCTTAAAGGCCGATTTTTAGCTTGAGATTGATATCTCTCACCACCTAAATGTGATGATGGTGATCCAAAGGGAGCCATGTGAATAAGCTTTCCCTTAGACCATTCCGGCAAAGAACGAATCACAAAATCGCCTGGAGCTATAACCATGTCAGCTAGTGCCATTTCTTCAGATTTCCGGTCAAGCTTTTCCTGAGAATCGAGTATCCCCCCACCTAATGTTAGTGCCCATTGCGGTAAGCGGTCTGCTTCGGCTTGCATTAACCTTCTGCCATATTCCCAATAAGCAATAGGTAAATCATAAATACATTTCAGACCAAGTTCTTTTGCTTTTTTGAATGTTTCCAGTGCTCCATCTTCATAAGCATAAACTGCTGTTAAATGGGCTTTACGCTTTAAGAGCGAGAGACGGTTTGCTACATCCCTGTCTAGCTTCTTGTATACTGAATCAATCCCTGCGAAACTTCGTTCACCTTTGGTTAATTGATTAAGACCAACTTTAGGCAATACCATCCGAAGTAACTCCAGATGCGGGTAGGAAGATATTTTATTTAGTGGGAGAGAAAATACTCTCCTCTTCAACTGAGTCTGTAAAGACGCTGGTAAAGATCTTAAAAATTTGGAGTCAGCATTTACCGCGAGAGTGGTGTTAAATTCACAAAGCATGTTTTCAGATAATAAGCTACCTGTAACTGCTCTGACATTTCTATTACCTGTGGGATGTGAAACAACTACCTGCATTTGTACAATAACATTATTTTATAATTAGCTTGCAATGATTGACTTAGCAGCATCTTTCAAAGTGCTCCTTAATTTGATTAAAGCTGAAAATGATTTCCCGAAACCACCTAAATAAATTGAGGCAATTAATAATGCTTTTGATGTTGACGAAAGTTTTTGTAGTTCAATTCTTAATTCATCCTTTTCTTGAGGAGTGTACACCTCCCAGCTTAAACAATCTGCCTGCGTACATGCAAAAGACTCCCTACCTGTTATTACAGGCTGCAAATCCCACCCTTCTGCTTTGAAGGCAGGCTCGATAACCTCATCGAATACTTTTCTAATTCCAACAATTTCGTCCAACTTACGTTTCTGTCGTACTTGCCCAGAATCAATCCATACACGATAGTATGACAACACCTCATTTAGATAAATATTTCCAAATCCTACTTTGGCCATTGAAGCGGATAAATAATAATCTTCTGCAAAGTTGGTTCGTGAGGCAATATATCCCACTTTTTCAAGTGCTTCTCTTCTGAACATTATAATATTTGCAGCAACCTGATAACCTTTTATACAAGCTCTTAAAGCCTCATGACTAGATTGATATCCAGCGCGGCGATACAATTTTCGTATTTTCACCACTTTATCAAAGTCATTTATTTGATTAACAGACGCATGTGCATATCCCGCATCTGGATATTTGATTAATTGATCAGATAACTTTTGAATATAGTTAGGTGATAAATAATCGTCAGAATCAAGCTTAACAATTAAATCTCCGCCGCCTTTGCGTAGACAAAAATCCGTATTACGATTCATTCCCAAATTTTCAGGCTGATTGACAACCTTTAAAATAGGAATTTCGAGAGATAGCTTGTGCAATACTTCCGTTGTATTATCAGTACTACAATCATTGGAAACAATTATCTCATCCGGCATTTGTGTCTGCTCATATGCACTTCTGACGGCTTTTTCCAAATATAAAGCCTGATTATAAGTGGGGATACATACTGAAACTTTCATAAACTGCTCTTCATTTTAATAATTAAATCTTGCGCTATTCCGCTAAGAGTTTTGTTGTCCGCATTAAGGTTAATATAACTTAAGCATTTCTCAATACATCCTTCGGAGACGTCAAAAATACCTGAAGGTATATTGGGGGTCTTTAAACCTCTGGCTGACCAGACTTGACCTACGCAAATTACGGGAAGATCATGTTCAATCATTGCGGCAACGGTACCGCTTTTATCTATCATAGGAAGAGCACTTGTGGATATTCCAATGTCAGCAGAACCTAATACCTGCGATATTACATTTAAAGGTTGCTCTCCCTTAATATTTATTGGCATCTCAGTTTGTTCACGCCACATTTTCTCCCATACATCTACCTCCATTCCGCAGCGTCCAATAATGGTTAAAGAGACCTTAACTTTATTTTTTTCTACAAAACGATTAACTTCTTCGATGAGTGCTAAAAATCGAACAGACGGGTGAATTGTTCCAAAAACAACTAAAGATATAGTGCGTCCATCATTTGGTAAATCATTAAATGTACTTATAACGTAATTATCCTTTAAAGTTTTGGGGATATTTGAAAATAGGGGAAGATAATGTACGCTATATCCAAGCTTTTGCAGCTGTTGATAGTACAATTTGCATTGAGTACTTATTAAATCAGGCCTCAAGTTAGAAATTAGAGATTTAATTAATTGCTTTTGTATCGACCCCCAAACACGGTGTTTCAATGACGAATCAACAGGCATGCCAACCCATAATTCATGAAACATGATATGTAACTTCCTGTTAAATGCGAATGGTAATAGGGCTTTACTAAGAGTAAATGAAATTCCTTTTGGATGAAAAGAGAAAATCACAAATTGTATACTTACCCAATCCGGATTAAAATTGTTTGTAAATTGTTTAGCAAGCATTATTCTTTGGTTTAAAGAATATAATGATGGTAACCTCATTACCTGTACATCCACGCCATTTATAGTATCATACGTTTCTTCTGATTCTAGTAGATGGGGGTCATTAAATGCTATAATTGCAGATTGATGTCCCTGATTAATAATCTCTGAAGACAGAATTCTGGTATAGTCTCCCACACCATCACGCCCAAATTCCAAACACCCGCATATGAATAATACTTTCATGTTAAAAAATCCTATTTGTCGAGGATATTACAGATACGTTAATTTTATTTACCCATTTCGGATAACGTATCCTATGAATTCTTAATAACATAGTTCACTACCTCCTGTGAAACCTTTTCCCAGCTTAAATTCTTAACATGCGCTTCGGCCTGCTTACCGATTTGATCAGTATATAGTCTATCAAAATAACATCTTAATATAAGCTGAGCTAATTCCTCGTGGTTTCCTGGCTCGAATAATAATCCGTTCAAACCGTTTTCTATAATATCCTTCTGTCCGCAACAATTGCTTGCTATACAACATTTACCTACCGCCATAGCTTGCAATAAGCTAAGTGGCTGGCCTTCAGAAAAACTGGGTAAAACGAACAGTGATGAAGTTGATAAATATCGTTTTTCATCTTCAGCATTAAAACTTGGAACGATGCTAAGAAATTGTTGTAGATGTACTGGCCAATCATTTAAAACATGGCCCTCATCTTTTCCTGTTCCAATTAATAAATAATTAATTTTTAGACCCTTTTCGAAAACAAGATTAGCAGATTTTATGAGTGTCTCAATTCCTTTCCTTTGAATCCAACTCCCATTAAATAATATGGTAAAAGCACTTACCTCTGTATCCTCTATGGGAAAAGCACTTGCCCCATTTTTAAAAACAAAGATATCATCATCGGTCCGCAAGTACTTTTCCTTTGCATATTTTTTATCATCACTATTGATCAAGAGAAGCTTTTTAGCATGATTTAACCCTTTGTCACAGTTCCTGAGTCTCCAAATAGGGTAAAGTAACTTCGTCCTGGCGGACAGATTAATTTGTGCCGTTGTAATATTATCTTCCCATGCTCGTCTTTCTAAACCGTGACTTTCAACAAAACAGGGGATATTGTTGTTAATAAATAAACCGGAAGTGGGCTCATGAGCAATAAAAGCCCTTGGCATTATGTTGAGTTTCTTAAAATACTTATAAGCCTTATATGGAAACATTCCTTTGTGCCACAAATCACCAACCTCTTTTGGGCCTATATGAATAAATTCAAATCCATTTTCTTCGAAGCATTTCTTCCAGTAATACTCTACCCTTCCCATACCACTATCGGGGGAAATATTAACTTCAGATATGTGTACGATTACCTTATTCATAATTACCACTATTCATACAAAAAATACCACCACTACATCAGCGGTGATTGTACACACGGCACTCTTATTTATATTATATCAATTTTCACTAATATTAAATGTTAGAAATGAGTTGCTCACCACCAAGAGTTTTATCAAAACTATTTTTACGCACCCCTATTTTTCTAGCAGGTACCCCACCCCAAATTTCGTTTTCAGGTACATATTTTGTTACTACAGATCCTGCGGCCACAACAGCGCCATCATTAATAGTAACCCCCTTTAATACTACAACATTAAACCCCAACCAGACATCTCGTCCAATCTCTATTGATTTTATAACAGGAGCCTGTCCGCCGATTAGCTCACCAGCTTCAGTTCCATGATCATGATCAATAAACTTGCATCCTGATGCTATATTTGAATACTCACCAACTTTTATACGAAGATTGCAATTAAATTCACAATACGATCCTATAAAAACATTGTTGCCAATTATAATTGAGAATCCTTTTTGATAAATTCCATCATATTTAAAGTATATACCTTGCTCAAGGGTGCAATTTGCTCCAATTGATATTTGGTGAGGCCATGTGACACATATATTTCTTAATACAGTTTCCTTTCCAATTCGCATACCTAAACATTTTAAAATACTTTTTCTAAAAAAACTTGTAATTTTATACAAGTATCGAGTACGAAGAATAAAAACACTTTGGTATAAAATTTTTTCCATTAACTTAATTTATTCTAAAACTTTATTGAAACAAACGCCGATAATATGAATCATATTTGGTATTTGTTTCGGGCCGCATTTTAACGACTTTTCCTGGCACGCCTACAACAACAGAATACGGAGCGATATCCTTACTCACTAAGGTACAGGCACCGATGATAGCTCCTTTTCCAATTGTAACACCGGGCAAAATTGTAGCTCTGGTACCAATCCAAACATAATCTTTAATAATTACAGGCCGGTTTCGTCCCATAAAATCAATTGTATTCATATCGTGATCGCCAGTTAAAATAATTGTTTCGGAAGAGATAGAGACATTTGCCCCAATTGTAATACCACCTCTGGTGTCAAGTCTACAATTGGAATTAACTGTAGAGTGCTTTCCGATTGTTAATCCTTCTGCGCAATCAAATCTACAATGCATAAAAATTGAGCACTCACTGTCTATTTCAAATTTCATAACTTTTGTATAGAACCAATGCCGAATGCTCCGGGAAGGAAAAAGTGATATCAATTCATTACAAAAGTAGAGCCTTAACTCAGAAAGAAAACGCATATATCTTATAAATTATTAGAATAATTCTCAACGGCGTCTATAAAAGCGCCCAATAAATGATCCCAATTTAATGCCAAGTAATTTAGCTCTAATTTCTGAATCGCTATGAGTCCTTATTACAGAATTTATATAACTCCAATAAGCACTATCTGCTAACGTGGGACTAATTCCCTGTAATGCAGATGACAAAAATTTCTTCTGCCATGGTTTGGGTGAGCCCACTGCGTGTGACATTGTAAATCCACCATGAATAAAGTCCATAGCTTCTGGCCCCATCTCGCTTATAGGTGCTTCACTGCACATTGCTGTTATATTTAATG
>JANMZB010000485.1:0-1351 GCA_031382725.1 Sphingobacteriaceae bacterium
GGTTGCACTAACTGGAGTTTTTTATACTTCCTGCGCACCAAAGCTTGTCCAAAAAACGGAGAATAGAAAAACTCCTCTGAATTACAATAGTTCGGATGATACTTCGAACATCGCCCAAAATAAATGGCAATCTTTTTTCACTGATCCTTATCTGAGAATATTAATTGATAGTGCCTTAAAAAACAATCAAGATTTGAATATCACTTTGCAGGAAATAACTATAGCAAAAAATGAGGGTAGGGCAAGAAAAGGAGATTATTTACCATTTCTTAATTTTGGTGCAAGTGCCGGAGTATTCAAGGAAGGAAGATACACGAGATTAGGTGCAGTAGATGCAAACACCGATATTAAAGCTGGAACTAAAATTCCAGAACCCTTACCAAATTTTTCTATAGGCCCTAATATCTCTTGGGAAGCTGATATATGGAAAAAATTAAGGAACTCCAGACAATCTGCAATTCTTCGCTATCTCGCTACTTCAGAAGGTAAAAATTTTATGATAACCCAGCTTATCGCTGATATTGCAAATTCTTACTTTGAATTATTGGCTTTAGATACTCAACTTGAAATTTTAAAGAAAAATATCGAGATCCAGCAGAATGCATTAAATATTGTCAGACAATTGAAAAATGCTGCTAAGGTTACGGAATTAGCCGTGAGTAAATTCGAAGCAGAGGTTGCTAAAAACCAAAGTCTATTATTTTATATTTCCCAACAGATTATTGAAACAGAAAACAATATTAATTTTTTGGTAGGCAGATTTCCTCAGCCTGTCTCAAGAAATTCTCAAACATTTTCAACCTTGACACCCAATACCATTCGTCAAGGAATGCCCTTTCAACTTTTAGAAAACCGCCCGGACATTAGACGTGCTGAGCAGGAGATGGCTGCGGCAAAATTAGATGTAAAAATTGCCAGAGCGAATTTTTATCCAAATTTTAAAATAAATGCTGGACTAGGTTTACAAGCCTTTAACCCAAAATTGTTTTTCGAAACACCAGAATCGATTTTGTATTTCGCAACTGGAGAATTAATTGCTCCCTTAATCAATAGAAACGGTATTAAAGCTTTTTATTCTTCCGCCAATGCAAGGCAAATACAATCGGTTTATAATTATGAGAGAACTATTCTTAAAGCGTACATAGAGGTAGTGAATCAACTGGCTAATATTCAAAATTTGGAAAATAGCTATCAATTTCGCTCCAAGCAAGTAGACGCATTAAATCATTCTATAAATATTTCCACCAGCCTCTTTCAGTCGGCCAGAGCAGATTATATGGAAGTGCTATTAACACAACGTGACGCCCTAGACTCCCGGTTTGATTTAATAGAAACCAAAAAACAGCAGATG
>JANMZB010000526.1:0-1621 GCA_031382725.1 Sphingobacteriaceae bacterium
GCTTCGAGCCATCCGATGCCTCTTTCTCTCTGCTCCCGCTTATGAAATCTTTGAGCGCCGATTTACTACACCCGAATTCAGGCAACTCACGACTTCAAGTCCAAGCCACAAAATTACGGGTGCTGGTAGCCTTTACTCTCGTATACTTTCCGCATCTCAGCCAGCAGGGCCTGGTCCTGCGGGTCTTCGCTTTTAGCCAGTTCGGCCAGAATGTTGCGGTAATTGCTTTCGTCGCGGTTTTGGCTGAGCTTAAAGCTGGCTTCCAGGCGCGTGACGGCAATCTCTACACCGACAATTCCGCGCATTTCCGCTTTCAGAAACTTCTCCGGCAGCAGATCAATGTGATAGGCCCCGATATTTTCTCCTTCGTGGGTCTCAATCTGCCGTTTCAGCATTCGGTACAAGTCGTCTGCCTCTTCTACCAAACGGGCTTTTCCGTAGGCGTGGGCGGCTATATAGTTCATGGAAGGCACGTTTACGTGGTCGTACCAGCGGGGCGATACGTAGCCGTGCGGTCCCTGGAAGATGACCAGCACTTCCCGGTCCGGGTCCAGTTGCCGCCAATGGGCGTTTCCCCGGGCCAGGTGCGCCTGTAGCACGTACGCCCCATTCTCCAACGCAACCAGCTCGAAAGGAAGGTGCGTAGCAACCGGCAGGTGGTCTACACTGCTGACCAGCATGCCAAAACGCTGCTGTCGGATGAAAGCCCGGATCTTCTCCGGGTCCGTTTCTTTAAAATAGGCTGGGGCGTACATGTGATTGAAGCCCCCTAGCCGAGACGTCGGACCGCCCCAAAGGGGGAACAAGATGGAGCGAGTGAGTGAGTAATTGAGAAAAGGGGTTGTTGAGCCGAAGCAGTACGTGATTGATGGAGCTTAGGGAGTCGCTTTTTGTTTACGGGCGCTGTTTCCAGTGTTCGTAGTTCTTCTGCATTTGGTCAATGTGGCCGCGCACGTGGTGTTCGTATATTTTCAGCCACGCATCCAGGGTAGTCGGGCCGTTGTCGGAATGTACGTAGGTCTGCGCCCACACGCTTTCGGGCTGATTTCGAATGAGCTGATACGTGGTGTGGCGCAGCCAGCGGAACAACTGGAGGTAATCGTCCGTGCTTTGGTCGTGGTAATTCAGCCTGACCGCCCAGCCATCCTGGTCGTAGCCCAGAATCTGGCTGCCGGGTTCGGCGATGCCCCGCCGGACGCGGACGTAGGAATTGGCTTCACTGTCGGCGATGTGGACGATGATTTCGTGCGTACTCCAACGCTCGGGCGAGGGTTTGTACGGCCATACTTCGGCGGGAAAAGTATGCAGGGCTTCGGTCAATTGCCGGTAAGCATCCCCGTACGATTCAATCAAACGACTTCTTTCTTCGGTGTTCATAGGAAAAAATTGATTGTAAAATTACGTTGCCTCCGTAGCGCACTAGCGTAGCCATGCGTGTGTGATTAGGGTTTATTTAAATGGGTTGAGGACGGTCCTTTCGCCGTTGGTACTGTCGTGAAAAGCAAATTTTTTGATATAATCTTTTCAAGATTGTACAGGCAGCCACCTAACGCCTAGCAAAGCCTTTATTTGCTAGGAGTGCCTCCCGGCGGGGGCTTGTTTGAAAGGGGAAACGGCTGAA
>JANMZB010000534.1:0-7655 GCA_031382725.1 Sphingobacteriaceae bacterium
GGTTGCAATCCAGCTGCAAAAAGCAGCAAAGCAAATCATTCCACTTACCGTGGCGAAAGTACAATTATTTTTATATTAAGGAAAATAAAGAGGTATTTTGGGCATTTAAAAACTGAGTTGAAAAAGAGTATTTTATTTATCATCAATCCCATTTCCGGAGGTAAAAAAAAAGCAGGTTTCCCTGATCTTGCTAAAGCTCACCTAAATTCAGATTTATTTGATTCTGACTTTATATATACCGAATGGCCAACACATGCTAATGACCTGGCTGTTGAAGCTGTTCAAAAGGGGAAAGACATTGTAGTAGCGGTGGGTGGCGACGGAACGATTAATGAAATTGCTTCGGTGCTGGAAGGTACAAATGTGATTATGGGAATTATTCCTTTCGGTTCAGGAAATGGTTTGGCAAGGTCATTGAAAATTTCGTTAAATAATATAAAAGCACTTAAAACCCTCAATAACCTCCACCACAAAAAAATTGATTCTGCTATTTTAAATGGCCGAAAGTTTTTTAATATGGCAGGTATGGGTTTTGATGCTCTTATCAGTTCGAAATTTGCTCAGTTAAAAAGCAGAGGTCTGCAAGGATACATTACAACAGCACTTATTGAGGTTAGTTCCTATATCCCTGATAATTATAGCCTTATTATAGATAATGTTGAATACAAGCGCGAAGCATTTATGATCAGCATCGCTAACTCTTGTCAGTATGGAAACAATGCCTATATATCTCCTGATGCTTTGTTAGACGATGGTTTGCTTGATGTATGTATCATTAAACCTTTCCCGCTGGTACAGTTACCGGTGTTGGGATATCATTTGTTCAACAAATCAGTTCACAAATCTGAATATGTAGAAATAATAAAGGGAAAGGATATTCGTATTATCAGGTACAATGAAGGTGTAGTTCACTTAGATGGAGAGCCTCTTGAAATGAGTAAAGACCTGCATGTTTCTGTCAAACCACTATCGCTTACTGTATTAAATTAATTATGTCAAAGAAGAACAAAGGTATAGCCGGAGTAGTATATTCTACAGATCCCGATTTTGAATACCAATTTAACCAAAGCAGTGAGCAGGAAACCTTAGTACCAGCTAAACAAGATTTAAGAGTTCAATTAGATAAAAAACAAAGAGGCGGTAAAGCAGTTACCTTAATTACAGGTTTTATTGGTACCGATACCGACCTCGAAATTTTAGGTAAAAAACTTAAACAAAAATGCGGATCGGGCGGATCAGCAAAAAATGGCGAGATATTGGTTCAAGGCGACTTTAGAGATAAAATCGTTGAAATGTTAAAAAACGATGGCTTTAAAGTTAAGAAATCTGGGGGATAAGTTAATTAAAGCAACGCTAATCTATATTTCTAATAGATTATTTGCATTTGAGGGAAAAAATAGTTTTCATTGTAAAACATTTTTTTTCAATAAGTAGTTATATTCCGTTAACAAAAGATAAGTTTGCGGTAGTAACGGAATTGTTATCAAATGCTTAAAGTATTTTTCATTATTTCGGGTAAACTCCGGTAAGCCCTTTTAAATTAAACAATCATAGTATTATATAATCTAAACTAAATTTAAACTAAATTTTAAAGAAAAAATGGCAACTGCACCAAAAGCAACAACAACAGCGAAGAATGAGGGAACAGGTTCGAATATCTTTGCAAGTTTGACCATAGTAATCTGTATACTTATTGGTTTTTTATTATGGAAGTTTGTGATGGGTAACCCCTCAAACTTTGTAGGCGGAGCAGACCCTGATTTACATACGACTCAGCCTTTACAAGGAAATTACTTTGGTATGGTTTACAAAGGTGGTTTTATTGTACCTATTCTAATGGGGATGTTTTTAATGGTAATTGTATTTTCAATTGAGCGTTTCATTGTAATTAACAAAGCTGCCGGTAATGGTAGTGTTGATGTTTTTGTTAGAAAAGTTCAAAGCTTCTTAAGTGCTGGAAATATCGAAGCTGCTATGGCAGAGTGCGACAAACAAAAAGGCTCTGTGGCAAACGTGATCAAATCTGGTTTGAAAAAATATCGCGAAGTTGAAGCTGACGGAAAATTAAACACAGAACAGGCAGCGTTAGCCATTCAAAAAGATATAGAAGAGGCAACTTCTTTAGAGATGCCAATGCTTGAACAAAACCTTACTGTTATAGCAACATTGGTATCAATTGGTACACTTGCAGGTTTATTAGGAACTGTAACAGGTATGATCAAAGCTTTCGCCGGATTAGCTCAAGCAGGTAGCCCGGATTCATCAGCTCTTGCGAATGGTATTTCTGAAGCCCTTATCAATACAGCAACCGGAATTGGCACTTCAGCGCTTGCGATTATTATGTACAATATCTTTACTTCAAAAATTGATAAGCTTACTTATTCAATTGACGAAGCTGGATTCTCTATTGTACAAACTTACGCAAGTACTCATAAATAATTCTTTTAGAAATTTTAAACCGGGTTTATGGAAAACCCGGTTTAAATTCATCTAATATTCAAACTAATAATATTAAGCGATGCCAAGAATAAAAGTACCTAGAAAGAGTACGGCTATTGATATGACGGCTATGTGCGATGTAGCCTTTTTGCTGTTAACATTCTTTATATTAACAGCAACTGCTCGTCAGCAAGAACCTCTTGCAGTAGATACTCCTTCATCAACTACGCAAATAAAACAACCAACAGAAGATATAGCAACGCTTACCATAGGAAAAGGAAAAGTTTTCTTTGGAGTTGTGGGCCCAAGAGTTCGTCAGAGCACCCTTGATAAAATGAGCGAGCGTTATGCGCTTCCGTTTACTCCGGGTGAAAAAAACAGGTTCGCCCTGATCGAAAGTTTTGGAGTGCCGGTTGGAAATTTAAAACAGATCATTAAGATGGATGGTGCCGACCGTAATAAGGCTGGTCTTCAACCGGGAATACCTGTTGACTCAATAAGTGGCCAAGCTTCTGAATTGCATTGGTGGATTTATAATGCCCGAGTTGCTACAAAAGAACTGAATGGCACTGAACTTAGGTTCAGTATAAAAGGAGATTCGAAAGAAGAGTATCCAACCATCAAAAAAATAATAGATATACTTCAAAAGCAGGAAGTTAACAAGTTCAGTTTGATTACTGCGCTTGAAGGAAAAGATTAAAATATAAAATATTAGGAAATGGCAGAATTAGATACCTCCGGCGGGGGTGGTAAGGGCGGGAAGGTTAGAAGTAAAAAAGCATCAACCAGAGTTGATTTAACTGCAATGGTTGACCTTGCCTTTTTATTGATCACATTTTTCATGCTTACAACTTCCCTAAATAAACCTCAGGCAATGGATATGGTAATGCCTGATAAGGATGAAAAGGAACAAGAAGAACTTAAAGTTGCGGATGATCGCACCATGACCATTTTATTGGGCAGTAAAGATAAGATTGAATGGTATATGGGGACCGTTGATAATCCGACCACACCAACGGTTGCGGATTATGGTAAAAACGGAATCCGTAAAGCATTATTAGATAAAATCAAATCGGTAAAAGCATCTACAGGTAAAGGCTTATTTGTAATCATTAAGCCTAGTGTTAAGTCAAATTACAAAAATGTAGTAGATATTTTTGATGAGATGAATATTGTAAACGTTGAACAACGGGCGCTTGCGGACATATCTCCGGATGAAGTCGCGTTGTTGGAACGCGACGGTATTTATTAATATTCACGTTTTAAACGTTAAAAGAAAAAATGGGAAAATTAGATATTTTTAATCCTGCATGGCTCGATGTTGTATTCGCGGGACGTAATCAGGCTTATGGTGCCTACCAATTACGAAAAGCGAATCCAAAGACTACTACTAGAGCACTTCTGATCGGAAGCATCTTTTTCATAGCGGCTGTTAGTTCACCCATGGGTTATAAGTTTTTTAAAGGCTTAAACCCCGATGATGAAGTTAAGGAAAAGGAAACCGAAATAATTTTGGCTACTCCACCCCCAATAGATCCAAACACACCTCCGCCCCCACCACAGGTAGAGCCTCCAAAGCCTAGGACTGACCAGGTTAAGTTTCCGCCGCCGGTTGTAGTACCAAAAGAGCAGGTGAGAGACGAAGAGCCACCAACGGTAGAAGATTTAAAGGTTGCTGATCCTGGACAGAAGACTATTGAGGGCGATCCAACTCAGGAGGTTCGAATCGATGAACCAGTAGGTGAAGCACCTGTAGGAGCGAAAGTAACTGAAGACAATGGTGTATATAATGTGGCAAGTGTTGAGGTGATGCCTGAATATCCTGGTGGGATGGGGAAATTCTATACTTGGGTAGGAAAAACCTATCAATACCCGCCTGCAGCTTCTGAGCAAGGTGTATCAGGAAGAGTGACGGTATCTTTTGTAGTTGAAAAAGATGGTTCATTAACAGATATCAAAGTGCTTAAAGATTTAGGATTGGGCACAGGTGACGCTGCTATCAGGATGTTAAAAAAATCCATTCAATGGAAACCGGGAATTCAAAATGGTAGACCGGTGCGCGTGCAATATACATTACCCTTATCTTTAAGTTTAGAAGCATCACAGTAAATGCCTTATACAAATAAAAACAATGAACAGAAATCGCCCCAAAAGCGATTTTTGTTCATTTTTGGACTATTGATATTTGTTTGTTACCTCACTCTGGGGATAGGCCTGATCGTTTATAAGAATATTTTTCCACAAATTGAAAACCCTTACCGTTGGATATTTGCTGTTCTTTTAATTGTATACGCTGGTTTCCGGTTTATCAGATTACTGCAAACAAGAGATTAATATGCGATTTGCTTTCATATCTGTTCTGGCATTGATGCTTCTGGCTTGCAATAGCAACAAGGAAAATAAACCCGCTGAAATAGTAGTTACCAAGATTTTGGTAGATGAGAGTTTTGAACCGATTATAGACGATCAGTATTTGGTATTCGAAAACAGCTACCCTCAAGAGAAAATTAAACTAATTTATGAACCGGAAGTCAAACTGGTGAATGAATTGTTATCAGGCAAGGTGAGTTTAGGAATTATGTCAAGAAAGTTATCGTCAAGCGAACAGAAAATTTTTGAAAAGAAAAAAATTCATATACTGAATTACCCTATAGCTACTGATGCGATAGCTTTTATCACACACCAATCATCTAAAGACAGCACTATTACTGTAGATGAGATTAACAATGTTATGAGAGGTTCTTCTACAGGTAAAAGTCTTGTATTTGATAATCCAAATTCAAGTACGGTACGTTATTTGAAGGAGCTTAGCAAGATAAAGGATCTTCCCACCAAAGGGGTTTACGCTTTGAAAACTACAGAAGATGTAATTAATTATGTATACAATAATCCCGGCACTATTGGTGTTATAGGATATAATTGGATGAAACAGCCTACTATCGAGTTAGAGCCTTTGGTAAAAAAGTTGAAGAATCTGGCGGTTAAAAATTCATCAGGGGCGAGTGGTGCAGAAAAATATTACAAACCTTCGCAGGATAATTTAGCACTAGGTTTGTACCCGCTAAGCAGGAAATTATATTACATTGATTGTACCGGAGGAACGGCAAGAAGTGGCTTTGCAGCTTTTATAACAGGTGAAAGAGGGCAAAGATTAATATTAAAGTCGGGTTTATTGCCAGAAGCGATACCACCGAGAGAGATAATTATTAGAAAGACAATAACAAATTAAAACCATGAAGATGATAAACAAGGTCGTAAAAACAGGTTTAATGGTTGCACTCGTTGGAGGTACATCTGCCTTTGCCCAATCATTAACCGATGTTAAAAGAGCTATAGATGCCGAACAATATCAAACAGCAAATACATCATTAAAAAAGATTATAGCAACTCAGCCCAGTGCCGAAGCATATTTCCATTTGGGAAACTTGTATCTGACTTCGAACTACGCTGATTCTGCAAAGGCTGCATTTGATAAAGGAGCTGCTGCTGATGTTAAATCTCCTTTTGGAGCAATTGGATTAGGTACTCTTGACTTAAGAAATAACAATGCAGGAGGCGCTAAAGCCAATTTTGAAAAAGCTATATCTTTAGCTGGCAAAAAAGATAATGATCCTTACATCTACGCTGCAAAAGCATTAATCGCATCTAAAAAACCAGATTTAGCTACAGCTGTAACTTATTTACAAAAAGCAGTTGCTATCGATCCGAAAGATGCAGAAGCTTATCTTGCTTTAGGCGATGCTTACAGAGAGCAACAAAAATACAGTGAGGCTTTTAGTGCCTACCGCTCCGCTTATGATTTTAATAAAAATTTATTACGCGCTAAAATCGAGCTTGGGGTAATTAATAAAAGATCTCAGGCATGGCAAGAATCCATTAATGAGTTCAATAGCGTCTTAGCTATAAACCCTAATTACGGTCCGGCTCACCGCGAACTTGCCGAAACTTATAACCGTTGGGCAAGAACTGCAACAGAGACTAAAGACTACGAGTCAAGAAACAAGCAAGCTCTTGATGCCTATGTAAAATACATGGATAAGACTGATAGATCACTAGATTCTCGTATGCGTTACGCTGACTTTTTAGTGCTTGCTAAAGACTACAAGACATTGGAAAGAGAAGCCCAGGAAATGGCGCGTATTAATAAAACCAACCCGCGTATCTACCGTTACCTGGCTTATTCAGCTTTTGAAAATGGAAACTATCCGGCCAGCATGGAGGCGATGAACACCTTTATGTCTAAAGTTGAAAAAGACCGTATTATCAATGTTGATTATGCTTACCTGGCGAAAGCACAGTTGAAAACCGGTGAGGTTGCAAAAGGCCTTGCAAACTTGAAAACAGCTGCATCATTAGATGCATCGACATCAGTTGAAGGATTAAATTTAATTGCGAAAGAGCTTTATGATGCAAAGAAATTCGATTTAGCTGCACAAATCTATGATCTAACGCAGTCTGTAGAAAATGCAGCATTACTTGATTATTACTATCAGGGAAATGCTTATTATTTTGACTATGCAGCCAAAAAAACGGCTAAACAAAATCCAAGTAAAGATTTATTAGTAAAAGCTGATAGTGCTTACAGTAAACTTTTACAACGCTCGCCAACAACAGAAGCTGCACTATTAGGAAAAGGCCGTGTGTATCGTTTAATGGATGACGAAAACGACAGTAAGGGTTTAGCAGCTCCTTATTATGAGCAATATATTCAGCTGGTAACTGTTACTAAACCAGAAAAAGCAGAAAAGGCCAAGGCTGGGTTAAAAGAAGCTTATGGCTATTTAGCTGCGGTAGCTGCAAACCGGGATAAAAACAATTTAAAAGCAGCAGAATATTCAAACAAGGCAAATTCCTTAAAGTAAAAACATCTACTGTTAAAAAGAGCCGGATCCAAGAACGATCTGGCTCTTTTTTATTTATATTTGCGCCCAAAGTTTATAATGGAAGCACACAGCACCCCGGTTAGTTATCTTCCCATCATTTTTCAAATGATTGTAGCACTAGGCTTTGTTGTAGTAACGATGGTTGCTACGCATCTTTTAGGGCCAAAAAGAAAGACTAAAGATAAATTAACACCGTTTGAGTCTGGTATAGAAGTGGTTGGAAACGCACGGCAGCCCTTCTCAATAAAATATTTTTTGGTCGCAATTTTGTTTGTGTTGTTCGATGTGGAGGTAATTTTTATGTATCCATGGGCGGTTAATTTTCGTGAGATG
>JANMZB010000560.1:0-1682 GCA_031382725.1 Sphingobacteriaceae bacterium
AATTAAAACGGTGGATATCTCCCGGGAGCAAAATGAAGAAATAGATGCAGTGGAAGAAACATTCAATTTCGATTTCAACTAACCTGTATATCAATAATTGATACATCCGTTACGACCTTTAACCTTCCCGCTTTTAAACCTTGCAGGAACCGGCCTGACCAATCTAAACCCGACAGAAATGGAAAACCCGGAATGTGTTGGGGCTTTGAGGAAGGAAAATGAGGATTTGAAATGAATGGCGGGGCTGAAATAACCGATAAAATACAGAAACCTGCTTTTCTTAACATCATTTAGTTCTGTTTTTAAACATCAATCCATTTATACTAATAGCCTGAGCCCGATTATTGAAATTAGATTTGGGCGTTCGGGCGGGCTTTACGTTGCAATCTTTTTGCCCCCTTTCACGAATCTATAGAAGGGGGCAAAAAGAATTTTCACTTCAATCCCTAACGCAAACCCAACATGGTTAAAAAGCATTAGCTATTAAACGGCTCGATGAATTCTAAATCATCTAAAATCAATTTAAGGTAAGTACCTGTTCCAACTTAGGCCTGTTTTTACCACTATTAACTCTGTAGATATTATCCTTAACTAATTGCTTTGACTTACCTCATGTGGAGGATTCTTTAAAGTCTGCATTAGTTATGAAACCCTCAGGATGTACTAGTAAATACCTATAAACTCATTATATATTATGCCCGAGAATACTATGATTTTTTCAGCCCATGCAAAAAAGGATACATACGATGTAATTATATGCGGAGGAGGGCTTGCCGGTCAAACGCTGGCTCGTCAGTTGAAGTTAAACTATCCTGATATCTCAGTTTCTATTTTGGAAAAAGCAATATTTCCATTGCCGCTCGCCGCATGTAAAGTAGGGGAGTCTACCGTAGAAATTGCGGGTTTTTACTTCGCCGAATCCCTTGAGTTGAAAGACTATTTTAAAAATAACCAGCTTACAAAATTAGGCTTGCGTTACTATTTTGGAGACAGCAGCCTCTGTTTATCAGAACGTCCAGAGCTTGGTCTTTCCAAATTTCCATCGTATGATTCTTTTCAGATTGATAGAGGTAGTTTCGAAAACGACTTATGCGAAATGAACAAATTAGTTGGGGTTGATATACTGGAAGGAGTTTCTGTGCAGGAGATTGACATAAACGAAGCGGATGACATGCATGAAGTTAACTATAAAGTTATTCAAGATGATTCTGTTCATTCTATAAAAGGTAGATGGGTAATAGATGCAATGGGCAGGAGAAGTTTTTTACATCGAAAATTTAAACTTCGGGTAAAGATCGAAGATAATCACAGTGCGGCTTGGTTCAGGGTACAAGGGAGGGTAGATGTTGATGATTTGGTTCCGCTTTCTAATAAAGCCTGGCATCAACGAATGCCTCACAGAATTCGATATTATTCCACCACGCATTTGATGGGACATGGTTATTGGGTATGGTTAATTCCCCTTCAATCTGGTGTTACTAGTGTGGGTATAGTAACTTCTGAAAAAATACATCCAATTAGTACTTATAATTCGCAATTAAAAGCCATGCAATGGCTGGAAAAGTATGAGCCAGTAGTTTATGCTCGTCTTACGGAGGCTGTACTTCTGGATTTTATCACTATGAAAAATTATGCTCATTCTTCGAAGCAGGTTTTTTCTTCCAACAGATGGGCATGTGTAG
>JANMZB010000577.1:0-1160 GCA_031382725.1 Sphingobacteriaceae bacterium
CACCCTTACTTGGAAGAATTGCTCAAGAAGTCCAAAACCGATCGGACACACTAGTAGAGTCAAGTGTATATCATCAGTCGTGCACCTCCAAGCCATTCCCCAAGAAGTAAAAGTACCAACCAGAAACAATAGACTTGTACAGTCACGAATATTGGCGTAGACGAACCTTCTGAACCCAAGGTATCGTTCCGAATTACAAAAGTCGTTTAAACAAAGTGGTTTATACGCTAGTGATACCCATCCGAAGTAGAGTCCGACGATAACTATCCCTACCAAAAGACAGAGTCTTTTAACCAACAAGAAAAGCATTGATACAAGGATATCATTGAATCGTCCCTTTACGCAGGTGCGCCGTTACCCATAATAAGAAAATTCCCGTTGCAACACAACGAAAACCAGTCAAAGGTTACACCTTCCGTGGCGAAAATCCACAAAAAGATAGCCGTCTTCACCAACCAAAACCATCATTTGTGACTAAATCCATTACCATCCGACAGCAGAAACGGAGACTAAACATCTTCCTGAAGACGATTCTACTTTCAGTAATACCGATTAATCAAAACAAAACCCACTATACACAACAGACAGAGCGACAACCGTAGCTACCATTTTAACCTACAAAACATAAACATAAATACTTATAGCCGATTACGCCTACCCACATAAAGTATCCACAACATGGCAGTCTCTACACGTCGCACTGCCACATCACCGGAGCCTAACAGGACCCCGACAACAACCAACTCCCTCCCAGACCTGAACCAGGGACGGAACACTGCACCCTCCGATCGAACGTCTCGTTCGACACCCGTTACAACTCTAACGACGAAACCGAGTCCAACCCGAAGCATTGCACAGGATAGCGAGGAAACTGAGATCACACACAATCGAACAAGTAAGGCCCTCGACACTCACCCATCACACGACAGCCTTACCATCCTTTTAACAGCTTCGTTATTGGATTTCGTACCCCATGCCATCACTCTACTCGATAAACTAGGCATTCATGACGATACTACGTTCCTCGCACGACTACATGAACCACCTATCTCATGGTACCCGACGTTACTACTTCATACTGAATTAGACACAGAATACGTCCGTGACATGCTCATCCGCATTAAACTTCTCTGCTACTACCTCATCAACGACCTCGGAAT
>JANMZB010000580.1:0-9189 GCA_031382725.1 Sphingobacteriaceae bacterium
GTTTGTAATGTCCAGCGCTCTGCATAACTGATACCTGAGGTAAATTGGAAATACTGAGCAACATTAAACGACATACTTACCGGGATACTGTGCTGTATGCCATTTCTGAATTCGCGAAGTGATGATTTTCTAAACAATTTATCTTCGCTTATCTGACTGACCGAGTTAGACCCCTGCATATTATATCCTACCGAGATCCTTTCATACCATTTGGGATTTGATGAACCACCCTTACTCTCAAAGGGATTGAAAGTACTCATGCCCAACTGAAATGTTGGAAGATCCAAATCCACTTTTTTTGTTTGTAGGTTCTGACTATGTCTTAACGAGCTGCTGAAATTAAACCTATTATCAAGAAATGTACGTTGATAACTAATACCTGATGAAACATTGCTGTTGGTTGCCTGTTCAATCCGGTCGCCTGCAACACGAGTATCCCTAAAATAAGAACTGGTACCAACATTCACATTTGCAGAAAAATTAGTACCCGGGTTTGCCTCAGCACTTTGAGAGTGACTCCATTGGAGATTAAATTGTTTTGTTGGCTTTGCACTCGGTGTTCCTTCAATCCCGGTTGGACTTCTGAGAGACGCATAACTAAAGTTTAATGAACCATTATATTTATAGTTTTTTCGGTATCTTCCTAATAAGTTGGTCTCGTAAGATAGTTTACTGTAAAGCGTACCACGCACTTCTGCATCGATATAATCGTTAATTCCAAAGTACCAGCCAAGGCCGCGCATAAAAAACCCACGTGTTCCATCCTCACCAAAAGCTGGAAATAGCAATCCGGAAGCTCTTTTATTTGTTTTTGGGAAAAAGCCAAATGGAACCGCCACTGGTAAAGGAACGTGTTCTATTACAAGGTAAGCAGGACCGCTTACAACCTGTTTTTCAGTTACAATACCTTTAGTAATATGAATTCCAAAATGAGTGTAAGGCTCGGGCAAACTACAGGTGCTATAAATTCCGTTCTTAAAAAAACCTTCGTTGTATTCGTTCTTTTTAAACTGGTTAGCCTGAATATAACCGCCATCAATATCAGTCAACGTTCCAAAAGATTTACCTCGCTTTGTGTCAAAATTAAAAAGCAATGAATCTGATGTCACTGGCGGTTCGTTACCTTGTTTTAATATTGGGCGACCTTTATATACCGAATACTTATTTGGCTTACCGCTTGCGAATAACAACTTATTCTTTTGATCCAGACGAATAAAGCCCGAAGACAGCTCCATCTCTTCGTGTGAGATACGTGCGTTGCCGTATAAGTAAACTATATTTCCGTCGATACTAAATTTAATAGAATCTTCTGCCGTATAATGAATTTTAGCATCGAGCCCTGTAACCGTTTTAGAATTTTTTGGTAAAGTATCCGTTATAGGCTTAGTGAGTTTTGATGTATCAGTAACCGGAGACCTCCCCAGCTGAGCATAAATAGTAAAATTTATAAACAGGAGCAAAAGCAAAATCAGGTTTCTCACAAAAAAAAGCAGGATAGATTTCAAATCTAAGGATGTATGTTACTTTTGCAATAATGATAAAAGACAGCTCAAAATTAAGGAAAATAAACCCATACGGGAGATTGCTTATCGGTTTTTTACCTTTTTTAACATCTCTGCTATTTATATCTTTCACTAATAACTCATCCACCCCACCATATCGTATAAAAACTATTGTAATAGATGCCGGTCACGGCGGCAAAGCTGTAGGGGCATTAGGGAAAATTTCTTCGGAAAAAAAAGTAACCTTACAGGTTGCTTTGCGTTTAGGAAAGGCAATTGCAAGTAGATTCCCTGATGTTAAAGTATTGTATACCAGAACATCTGATGTTTTTGTTCCGAATTTAAACAGAACGAATTTGGCTAATCGGAACAAGGCAGATTTATTTATATCAATCCATTGCAATTCGATGCCTTCATCAAAAGCAAATAGAACCAGTACCCGCGGTGCCGAAAGCTTTGTTGCAGGATTTGGACGTATTGATGAACAGGATGTCGCAATAAGAGAAAACGCGGATATCTTGTTAGAAAAAGATTATAAAAGCAAGTATGGAGGCTATGACCCCAAAGACCCGGAGAGTATGATTATATTTTCTTTGATGAAGAATAAATTTAGGGATCAAAGTATCAAGCTGGCTACTTTGATACAAAGCGAATATACCAGCACCGGACGTTTAGATCGAGGGGTAAAAGAGCAAAATATACTTATCCTCCAAAGAGCAGGTATGCCGGCTGTATTAACAGAGATTGGGTTTATCAGTAATCCTCAGGAAGAAAAATATATGAATTCTGCAGCAGGTCAAATTGAAATTGCTGAGAATATAGTAGCTGCTATTCACAACTATAAAAAACAAGTTGAATTGAAGTAAATCAACAAAAGATCAAACAGGAAATGAGAAGTCTGAAAAAATTATACATTTTAACATTTAGCCTGTTATTAGTTTATCCCTTATTTTCTTTCAGCCGAAAAGAAACTACCAACCCAATGTTTCGCATTAAAACTATCGTAATTGATGCTGGGCACGGAGGCCATGACGGCTCCACACGAGGACTAATTGCCAGGGAAAAAGAAGTTGCGTTGCAAGTGGCCTTGAAACTCGGCAAATCAATAGAGGAAAATATGCCTGATGTCAAAGTAGTTTATACTCGTACCGAAGATGTGTTTGTGCCCTTGTATGAGCGTATCGGGCTGGCCAATTCTGTTAAGGCGGATTTGTTCATTTCCATTCACTGCAATTCAATGCCTTCGAGTATGCGGAACCGTTCATCGGTGCGTGGTGTTGAAACCTTTGTATCTGGTTTTAACCGCCTCGGTCAACAAGATGCCGCTTTACGCGAAAATGCTTCAATGTTACTGGAGAAAGATTATAAAGATAATTATGATGGATTTGACCCTAAAGATCCTGAAAGTATCATCATATTTTCCTTAATGAAAAATCAATTCAGGGAGCAAAGCATTAAATTAGCATCACTAATGCAAACCGAATATATAGCTACCGGAAGAATTGACAGAGGTGTTAAAGAACAAAGTCTCGCTGTTCTGGCAAAGGCCGGCATGCCCGCTGTGTTAACAGAAATCGGTTTTATCAGCAGCCCTCAGGAAGAAGAATACATGACTTCAGAGTATGGTCAAACCGAAATAGTATCTTGTTTGTTAAAAGCAATTCAAACATATAAGAAACAAGTAGAAATACAATAGTATCTTAGCATCTTAAAGATATATATTGATTTGAAGCTATCAAATGATTTATGATAGTTTCACCAACAGAAATTTTGACATTCATGAAAATTACTAATGAAACTAAAGTCGGCATTCTTGCCGCAGTTGCCATAACCATATTAGTTTTAGGATACAGCTTTTTAAAAGGCAATAACGTTTTTTCGAGCGAAAACGAGTTTTATGCTCGTTATAGCAACGTAGGTGGTTTGACTATATCAAAACCGGTACTAATTAACGGGTATCAAATTGGCCGTGTTGCCTCGCTCGAACTGGAACCGAACGGAACAATACTGGCTCAATTTGATATTAACTCAGACTATGAAATTCCTAAAAACACCATTGCTCGCTTGGAAAGTACCGATTTATTAGGCGGTAAAGCCATTGTTTTTGAATTGGGAAATAGTAAAGTTTATGCTGAAGATGGTGATACATTAAGGGCTAATTCTGAAAAAAACATCATGGAACAAGTGCAGCCAATCCAAAAAAAAGCTGAGCAGATTATAGGAAGATTGGATTCAGTTTTAACATCAGTTAATAACACCATCAGCCCAGATTTTCAGCAGAACTTTAATAAAAGCTTCGCAAGTATAGCCCGCACTTTAGAAACTCTTGAAGGAACAACTAAAAGAGTGGATAACATGGTGGGTTCGGAGAGTACAAGAATCGCGGCTATTATGGCCAATTTCCAGTCCGTATCAGCGAATCTTAAGAATAATAATGAAAAGATTTCAGCGGTAATGTCTAACCTGGAAAAAGTAAGCGATCAAATTGCCCGTTCTAATTTTGAAAATACAATTAAGAATGCTGATAAGGCTGTCGCCGATTTGCAATTAGCAATAAACAAGGTGAACAGTGGTAAAGGAACATTAGGGCAGTTGATCAACGATGAGGCACTTTATAAGAATCTTGCAAATGCCTCTTCGAATCTAGACAAGCTGATGATTGATTTGAAGGCGAATCCGAAACGGTATGTGAGTTTCTCGGTTTTTGGAGGGAAGAAGGAATAGGTAGGAAATAACAGAGGTGAGATATTATTTATTAAACCGCAAACGTCTGTCCCTCAATAGCCAGCTTTGTATTTTCAAAAACACTTTTACTTTCCTCCAATAAAGGTTCAAGCTCTTTATATCTTGCAGAAAAATGGCCGATCAATAATTGCTTAACCTCAGCTCTGACAGCAATTTCCCCCGCCTGTAATGTAGTGGTGTGAAAAGTTTCCTCTGCCCGGTTAAGCATATCGTGCATAAAAGTGGCTTCATGATATAAAGTATCTACACCTTTTATATTTTCAAGATACGTCCAGTTGCAGAGAGTATCAGAACAATAAGCATAAATCTTGGGTTCGGGAGGTTCTGTTGTAAGTTCATCTGCAGAATACACACGACCATTTTTATCAGTAAAGCTTCCTCCCCGCTTTAATTCAGGAATTAAATCTATAGGAATTTTCAACTCATCGAACTTTTCTTTAATGATTTTTCTTGAGCGCTTTTTTTGTGAGAACTTAAACCCAGTACAGGCGATACGATGCTCCAATACAAACGTTTCGACCACGACATCGTTATTCTCAAAAATCTTTTCAGGATGGTTTACTTGTGTAGCTTTGAAAATGAGCTGGTATCTAAGTTGGGTTTGGGAATATTTGAATTGAATATCCAGAATTTCAAGAAGTTCGGGAGGGCCGTACAAATACAAAGGCTTCGACCTTCCATTTAAATGAAGTGACGATAACAAACCAACCAGACCCAGGTAATGATCGCCATGAAGATGGCTGATGAAGATATGTTCAATACGTTGCGCCTTAATTCCGTTACGCAATAATTGAACCTGCGTACCTTCACCGCAATCAATTAAATAATTACGTTCATTAATATTAAGAAGTTGGGAACTGGGGTTTCGGTTATAGATGGGTGTTGCAGAGCTGCTGCCAAGAATTGTTACATCAAATCTCATGCATAATTGCCTGCAATTATTTGGCCTCTTTTTTTAACTCCTTTTCAATCTCTTCCATAAAAACAACATCAATTGCTTCTTCAACTGTTGGAACAATTGAAAGAACATTTTCTAATTGAGAGATTGTTATTAAACGAGTGACGTTTTCGTTTAAGCCAGTAATGATAAAACTACCTTCGGAGTTTTTACAAAGACGATGGCCTACAAGCAAACTGCTTAAACCAGAAGAATCAGAGTATTTTACAGCAGAAAGATCAAGAATTATATTCCTCAAACCTTCTGTGTTGGTAAGAATAAATTCCGATTTTAATTGAGGAGAAATTAAGCTGTTTAATTTAGACTCATTCAGCTTTATTAAAACATATTTCTCGTGCTTATCTATTGAGAACTTCATATCAATCTTCTGTATTCTTTAGTTACAATAATAAAAAAATATTTTCAATTTAAGTTGGTTAAACTGTCTTTGATATTATTTTCTACTCTTTTATGAATTTCATCAGGATTGTTTCTTATAAAAGCTTCTCCTGTTATGTGTTCATAGAGTTCAATATACCTATTTGAAATTGATTCTACAAGTTCAAAATTCATTTCAGGTATTTTCTGTCCGTCTTTACCTTGAAATCCATTTTCCATTAACCACTTACGAACAAACTCTTTCGACAATTGCCGCTGAGGCTCTCCTTTTGCCTGAAGTTCTTCGTATCCTTCTTTATAGAAATAACGAGAGGAATCAGGTGTGTGGATTTCGTCAATTAAATATATTTTTCCATCAGCCTTTCCGAACTCGTACTTAGTATCAACCAGAATAAGGTTTCTTTCTGCTGCAAGTTTGGTTCCACGTAGATATAAAAGGCGTGTATATTCTTCCAATTTTAAATAATCCTCTTCAGGTACTATACCCCTTTCAATAATATCTTCTCTCGAGATATCTTCATCATGCCCAACTGATGCTTTAGTTGTGGGAGTAATGATTGGCTCGGGCAATTTATCATTCTCTTTTAATCCTTCTGGTAATTTAACACCGCAAACTTCACGTTTTCCAGCACTGTATTCGCGCCAGGCATGTCCGGCAAGATAACCTCTTATCACCATTTCAACTTTAAAGGGCTCACAGATCTTACCAATTGTAACCGTCGGGTCTGGCACATCAAGCACCCAGTTAGGAACAATATCTTGTGTGGCGTTTAAAAATTTAGCCGCGATTTGATTTAACACCTGTCCTTTATAAGGAATTGGTTCAGGCAAAACTACATCGAAGGCAGAAATGCGATCAGAAACAACCATTACCAGAAACTTATCCCCGATCGTATATACATCACGAACTTTACCTTTGTAAAATTTTGTCTGCCCGGGTAAATTGAAGTTTGTTTCTTTTAATGCCATGAAGGAGATAAGGAATTATTGAATGTGTGGATGATAGAATTTTGAATAGATGAATTTTGAATGATTGAATATGTACAAAGATATTTATTTACAATTAATGTCCAATTCAATCCTTCATCAATTCCTTCTTCAACATCACTGTATATCGCCATAAGCTTTAAGTATTTGCTTAACCAGTTTATGCCTTACCACATCGTCGCCGTTTAGATAGATAATTTCGATTCCTTTAATATCTGTTAAAATCCTCAACGCAGTTTGCAAACCCGACTGTTGTTTTTTGGGCAAATCAATTTGAGTTACATCACCCGTTACAATGAATTTTGCGGAAGGCCCCATCCTGGTCAAGAACATTTTGATCTGCATATCGGTGGTATTCTGGGCCTCATCTAAAATTACAAAGCAATTATCCAGCGTTCTTCCTCGCATAAATGCCAGCGGAGCAACTTCAATAGTACGATTTTCGAGATAGGTTTTTAATTTTTCAGGTGGGATCATATCATCAAGCGCATCGTAAAGCGGACGCAGATATGGATCAATTTTTTCCTTTAAATCTCCTGGAAGGAAGCCTAGATTCTCACCGGCTTCAACAGCAGGTCTGGTTAATATAATACGTTTTATTTCCTTGTTTTTTAGTGCTCTAACGGCTAAGGCTACTGCGGTGTAGGTTTTACCCGTTCCTGCCGGGCCTATTGCAAAAAGAATATCGTTTTTATTTATGGCTTCAACCATTTTACGCTGGTTGGCGGTACGGGCTTTAACAACAATTCCATTATGGCCGAATACAATTGCTTCACCACCGGCACCATTAGTTGGAGGTGATTCGGTTTCAGGCTCTATGCTGATTTTGGCATCAAGCAAACGCTCAAGATCATTAGTATTGAGGTTTTGAAACTTTTCGAGATGTTGAATAATTTTTGAGAATCGCGACATAAAAACCGTTATCTCCGCCTCATCTCCCAGCACCTTAACTTCACTGCCACGGGCTACAATTTTAATCTTAGGAAACTGTCTTTTTATTACTTCGAAATACTCATTATTTGATCCCCAAAGCGTAGCTGGGTTTACATTTTCAAGGTCTATTTTTAATTCGTTCAAGTTAGGGTATTTTTAGTTTCCTGATATTTTGTACAATTAAAATTCAATATTTGCAGGGTATAAGCCTCTCGCAAGGTTAATAATAAATATTCACATTTTAATGGCTATAATCACTTTAACAACCGATCTCGGTTACAAAGATTTTTACCATGCTGCCTTAAAAGGAAGCATCCTGAGTTTAAAGCCTGATGCGAATATTATAGACATTACTCACAGCATTTCTGCATTCAACATTCCGCAAGCAGCATTCGTTTTAAAAAATGCGTTTCCATATTTCCCGCAAGGAACTGTTCACCTTATCGGTATAAATTCAGTGTTTAATCAGCGGACAAAATACCTTGCTGTTAAGTACCGCGGGCATTACTTTGTAGGTTCTGATAATGGGCTTTTTTCATTAATGTTCGATGAAAAGCCGGAAGAGATTGTGGAGTTGAATATCATGCAGGATTTAAAGTTTTTACATTTTCCGCTTACTGATATTTTCGCTAAGGCCGCGAGCCACTTAGCAAATACTGGCAAAATGACCGACATTGGAATTGCCATGGATGAATTGGAGGAAAAGGTTAATCTGCAGCCGGTTATCGAAAAAAACGTGATTAAAGGCAGCGTGATTTATATTGATTCCTTCCAAAATGTGATCACCAATATTTCAAAAGACCTGTTCAGCACTATACAAAAAGGTAGGGATTTTATACTTTACTTCAGAAAGAACGAATCAATCTCTCAGCTAAGCTGGCATTACAACGAAGTTCCGGAAGGCGAAAAACTTTGTCTTTTTGGAATAAGTAATTACCTGGAAATTGCCATCAATAAAGGAAATGCGAGCGGATTATTGGGTCTACATTTAGGCGATATCGTTCGTGTGGAGTTTAGTTAAATTACTCTGAGTTGATTTTTCCGAACTCAGAATCCATAAGGAAATTGTAATTTCGTGCGAAAAATTCAATTCACCATCCGACTGATTCGACAATAGAAATTAGCATTATTTTTATCGCTTCAACTTTTATTGCTAAGCTGATCAAGAAATTACAGTATTGAAATTAAATGTCAAGAAATAGATTTAACAGCGGGACCGCTCCCGAACAGGAGCTTTCAAAGGCTAAAATAAATAAAGAATCCATACGGAAGATTTCCGGACTGATTGCTTATTTAAAACCATACAAAGGGAAATTCATTATCGGGTTGATCTTTTTGTTTCTATCCAGTTTGACTGGCCTGGCCTTCCCTATTTTATTAGGTGCAATGATCGACGCAGCGCAAGGAAATCAGAAGTATTCCTTTATTCCCGCAAGCATCAATGTTATTGGAATCATCTCATTTGTTATTTTATTTTTCCAATCATTTGTTTCCTTTTTCAGGATAAAATTATTTGTAGAAGTTGCTGAAAAAGCTTTGGCAGATATCAGAAGAGATACCTACTTCAAGTTGATTACACTTCCGATGGATTTTTTCGCCAACCGCCGGGTCGGTGAGCTCAACAGTCGTCTTTCATCAGATCTTTCCCAAATTCAAGATACGCTAACTACAACCCTGGCCGAAATG
>JANMZB010000602.1:0-1247 GCA_031382725.1 Sphingobacteriaceae bacterium
TATTAAAAACGGCAATTTAAAATTTGCTTTGAAGGGCTCGATTTTAAAGGGAAGTTTTGCTTTAGTAAAGTTAAAAAATTCTGAAAAAGGCAACGAGTGGCTGATGATAAAACACAAAGATGAATTCGCTATCGATACCCCCTTTGAGCCTGAAAAATTGTTAAAGTCGCTAGAGGTTAAAGCAGCTCCAGCCAAAAAATCTTTACCGCCACCAGAGCCTAAGGTAAAATTAGAGCCCATTGCGCCCATGCTGGCCTCTCTTAGCAAGGGCGACAATAACTATAAAGATTGTGTATTTGAAAAAAAATATGATGGATACCGGTGCATAGCCCTTATCAACGATGGTGTTCCTACTTTGCTTTCTAGAAATACCAAAGATTTTACCACCAAATTTCAGTCTATCACCGATGAATTGAAATCTGTCAATCACATGGTCATCTTGGATGGCGAATTGATATACGAGAAAGATGGGAAAGAAAATTTTCAAGCTGTATCCGATGGGGATTCAGAGCATATTTATTATATGGTATTCGATCTCCTCCATTTGAATGGTCATGATCTTTACCAATTCCCACTTAGTGATCGGCAGGATTTACTAGCAAATTTTTTTAAAAATTATTCCTTCAAAAAAATAAAAATTTCCAAAGCTTATGACGATCAAGATGCGCTGTTAACTAAGTCTACAAAGGAGAATTGGGAAGGAATCATTGCCAAAAAGAAATCCAGTTTATACTACCCTAACAAGCGCACCGAGGAATGGATCAAAATCAAAAACCACCAATCGGTTGAAATGGTAATCTGCGGATTCACTGCTCCTAAAGGTGGGAGGGGCCACTTTGGATCCATTGTTTTAGGGATGAAAGATAATAACCAATGGAGATATTATGGCAACTGCGGGACTGGCTTTGACGAAGGCTTGCTGCAGGAAATTCATCAAATGCTAAAAAAAGACATTGTCTCTACCAGCCCATTTGAAGAAAAAGTAAAGTACAAATCGCCTATCACTTGGGTAAACCCAAAAGTAGTGTGCGAAGTAAAATTTTCTGAATTCACCAATGATAATAGATTACGCCACCCCGTATTTATGAGGTTGAGAGACGATAAGGACGTTAAAGATGTAAAAGCAAAAGACCAACTACCTCCGGTGTGTTCTACTTGTAATAATGAACCTGTAAAATCAGAAAAGAATACGCCATGCGCTTGACAATAAACTGGCTTTTAATGAAGAATTCATCAGTTACAATAAA
>JANMZB010000604.1:0-4017 GCA_031382725.1 Sphingobacteriaceae bacterium
ACATGATTAGGCATAAATCCTTGTTCATCAATAAACCACAAGATATTTTTAATGTGGTTCTTTACCTGGTCTGCTCTGCCATGTAACATCAATCCCAGGTTAGTGAAATAGTTATCCCAATAGAAAAAGAAAGTAAAATGCCCTTCGCCAATAATACTTGGCGAAGAGTAGGGATAGGGGATATCAACGCCGTCAAATCCTTTTCCCGGCTTATCCATGATGATGGTTTTATCCCAATTGTTCTTGATATACCTCAATACTATTTTAATCTTGTCCTTCTCTCTGTCAATTGAGTAGCTCGTATTATCAACAGCAGGGAAGGTTAGTATTCCAGCACTACCAATGGCAGCTTTCGATATAAATGATCTTCTATCCATGAATAATTAAAAATTAAGCTTGTTACTGGCTTAGTACCTAAGTCTGATAAAGTTAAGCCGCATGTTTCTACCTCTTCCTTTTCGAACCCCAATAATTCCCTTCGCCCACCTTGGCTGTCGGATTTTTAAACTCTAAATCTTTAGCGCCCTCTTTATAAAATGTAATTCTTTGTCCCTTTGGAATTTGTACCGAAAATACATACTCAGACTTTTTGGATATCTTAACATTCGGTGAGCTCATTAAGCTATCCACCTTGATATCAGACTTAATAACACATGGTTCGCCAGCTAAGGATTCTACCGAGAAAAACTTTGTTGCACCTCCTTCTCTCACTGCCGAAATTAAAAAAGCACCTTCGGTACGCAGATTCATAAATGATTCATCTTTCCAGACATCAGGGATTGCCGGGAAAATATTAATAACATCATCATGGCTTTGGATAAGTAAATCATTTACAGATTTATTAAATGAAAATGGAGTTTCCGAACACATGCCGGCTTCACGGTACATGGTGTTGTCTCCGATGCCGGGTAACTGCCAATAGTGTTTACGATGGGCAAAATCGAAATAGTGCTTCAAATATTTATAAGCCGTATTACCATCTTCAATATAGGCATAAGCACTGGCTGTCCATGAATAAGACCACGGAGCTTTATCTTCGCCTCCAATCCCAATCCAATGCTCAATTGATTTACGGACTAATGCCTCATTCTCAGGTGTGTCATGCTTTAAAATACCTAAGGGATAGATCATGGTGAGGTGAGCAAAATGCCGATGCGCTTCCAATAGTTCTACATCTTTTCCTATTAATAATCCTCGTTCATTTTTTGGATAATCGGTTAAGTTTGTTAGCAGGTTTTTCCACTGAGGTATCTGAGGATCGTTTAGTTTCAATCTTTCAGCTACAGAAATCAGGGTTTGTAAACCCCACCTAAAAAGGGACAAATCATAATTACAATCTGCTGCCGGTTTATATTCGGGCGACATCGTCACCGGCAAGTGAAATTTCCCTTCCCTATCTTTCAATGCCAGGTTAATATAGAGATTGACACTTTTTTTAAGCAGCGGGAAGAGTCCGGTTTTTAGTAAATTATCGTCCATGCTATATCTGCAGTAGAGATAATAATTTTGAAGGGCCCAAGTTAAGTTCCCTACTTCACGGTTGTAATAGGGAGGAATACTATCGTTAGGGTCAACATCCGAACGCAAATTAAAACTACTGGCACGGCCCAATCCGGCAGAATTATGACGGAATTCTTTGGGTACATTTTGAATTAGGGAAGGTATATTATCACTCAAAATAGTGTAGTAAGGTTTTACCGCATCCAAATTATTCGACGAAAACAAATGGCTATACATCGTCTGAGAATTCAAATTCCACCAGATGCCCTGCCATGGCGTATGACTATACCAGGGCCCCATCAGGTCCATCATTTGTAGCCCTTCGCGCATGGCAGAACCTGTAACATAACGTTGTGTCCAGTAATAATTCAACATACGTGTGTCGGGAACAGAAACGAATGATTGTTGATAATATTCATTCCACCATTTCCTGTGTGAAGCCACCAGATTTTCAGGGCTTTCTTTTAGGGAACTAGAAAGAATATCTTCCGCTTTAAAAGTTTTTGCTTGAACAGGATTCGAATATTCCAGAGTACTGTAATAAATAGTTTTCCGTCCGACTTTTTTTGAGGCAGAACCCACCACAAAATACCGACCTGAGTTCTTTAGCGCCTGCTTATGAAGCATTATGCCATTCCTCGTTTGCACCATTGCATCCGGGTTTTTATCATAGGTCCCTTTTTCCTGTTCATCCAGGGCTTTTAAGTCGATTAGGCATCCGGAAATGTCGGGTACAAATCTCCAATTGTCGCTGCTCTCATTTCCCTCCGATTCCAATTCGGTTATAATAACAGGCAGTTCAGCATGGGTATAATGCCGGATGCGAACAGTTCCTTCAGAAGTTGTAATCTTACCCACTACTTCGGCATTAAACAGGTCAATACGTAGATCACTGTTTTCTAAAATGCCTTTGGGTTTAAACTCAAATCGCCCCACCGGCATACGCGACCAATGATACCCTTCAAACCTGCGTTCACAACTATCTACTAAATCTGTACGGTTTATTTCAAAGAGAATCTTGTTGGTATCGCCATCAAAACGCTTTTTATCCATCCTATGCATTAGAGTTCCCATCAAGCCATTTCCGGTCATAGGGCCATCATAAAAATAGGGAGTCAATGTATCCCAAACCGGGTCTTGGTTCGACAAAAATGCCTTCCAACCCACATTCGATTTAAACCCTCTCTTTGTAGAACAACTTGATATAATTACTAATAGGATAGCCAGGATTTGGAAGCTTTTTAGTATTGGTTTGAACATAGCATATAAGGATTAGGTCAGTCAGTTTCCAAGGTAGCGATCGCCTTTAGGTATTATGCGTAAATGTCAAATATTGAGGCCATTACACTCCCTTACTACTCAACAGGATGCGATAGGCATTTCGCACCAAAGATAAAAATAGCAGAATAGAATGGATTGCTGAGTATGTAACATATACAATAGCAAAAGGAAATAAAGTTGAAATAGGGGCTAAATCTGTTGGAGTAAAAGTGTCTTACCTGGTATCATTTTGACGAATGGAAATCTCTTGAGCTCCACTGTAATGCCGAGGGGGAACACGACGCACCTTGTGAAGCATAGTTTTATTCGAAAAAGTTCATCCAAAGTTTTATTTTTATCGCTATGTCAAAGCCAAATTTCACAATTTATACTTTTCTGTTTTTTTCATTTATACTTACACCATCTGTGCTAAAAGCGAAGGACAGCATTAGCACTTTAAAACCACATCAGATCAAATTATCAACAGATGTTTTTACTTTGAACCTAAGCTATGAGGCGAAGTTGGCTGATAAGCTTTCGCTCGTTTCGGTAGGTGGAATAGCTTTTGGCGGGTCAGCTAATCTGGGTAGGTATTCAAAGTCTCAGGCGTTTAAAGTAATAAACCCCGAGCTGGGGTTAGAACTGCGCCATTACTACAACTTTGTGCAAAGGTGGGAGAGGAAAAAAATGACTGGCAATAATTCTGCGAATTTTTTTAGCTTTAGTGTACTTCATGGGTTTATGCCATTTACCTCAGCAGAGTTAACTACCACAGCAAGTTATTCTATAAATGGTGTGCAGCAGCCCGATATTGAAGTTCCAATAGAACCTTATGCTACCTGGTCCATTGGACCTAACTGGGGTATACAAAGACAAATTAACAAACGTTTCAGCATGGATCTCATACTGGGAGCAGCCGCGGAGCATTTGTCAGACGAGAAGAAATGGCTTTTGGCACCAAACCTTAAATTTCGACTGGGGTATGTTTTACGTTAGATAATATTACACCAGGCTAATTTAGGTTAAGAATACTTTAACTTATAAACGCCTCTACCATTCCCCAATTAGTGATGCAAACTTTTACATGATCTCCTGGTGCCAATGGAATAAGTTGTACCGGTGATCCTGGAATAACGATGTCGCCTTTTTTTAGGAATCGGCCTTCTCGAATCAGTTCATCGGCTAGCCATTTTACTGATTTAATTGGTCCTTCCATCATGATCTCAGCTCCAATTGCTGAAGCAGTGATTTCGCCAT
>JANMZB010000630.1:0-1552 GCA_031382725.1 Sphingobacteriaceae bacterium
TACGGAATAGTACTCCGATCCTTGTGCGAGTGGCGACGTTTACCGACGACCATTCATCGTTTTGGTCAGTAGCTCAGACACTGGCCTGTTGTATACATTCCAGTGCTAGAATGATCCAATTTCCATAACTGTGTTGTGGGAAATTACTTGGATTGTCATGTTGTTCCATTATTGAGTCAAATGCTTCCCATTTACATCCTTCATACCGGTATTCCTCGCGAACCTTACCCATGTTTGCCTCATGCTTGGGATTGGATCTTCTGGGGCTGTCGGGTTATCTAGTAGATTGTCCATCATGAGAGAATTCCATCTGTTGTATTTCGATTGGTATTTACTGAGCCGTGCTTGAAGGAACTGGATGGTGGATGGGTGGTCGAGGAACGATTTGAAATCGGGAATCATATTCATTTTTAACACTTCTAACGTATGTAGTTTGTCAGCAGTGGTGCTTTTGTAGGCTTCCTTGTACCTCTCTGATTTCTGTTGCTCGGATCTCTATATTCCTGTGTGGCGGAGCAATTTGATTGATTTACAATACACGATTCCTTAAGGATGTGCTTGTCTCTATAAGGTGCTTCGTGGTTCACTCTTGGATTCTCAATGCTTCCTTCAGTGCATCTTATCGTGCCTTGATTGTGCTTATGATGTTTTGCTTAAAGATTAGTTCTTTCTCGAGTACGTCATGACTCGCCATGGTGGCCGCCAGGAGGTCGGACGTAGACTCCAATTTTTCCTTGAGGGCCTTAATTTCCTCTTCCAATTGCGCTTCGTCAATCTCTTTCTCGTCTTGGTTGTTGACAATATAACCATTCACGTTGAAGTTTACCGGATCGAATCTATCCCCTGGTACCATGTATTTGAGCGCATGCACGCCGGAGGGGATGTCTAAATATTTGTATGGACGCTTGCCATGAGTCCTGTCGGTGAAACGTCATACTACTTCCGAGTCTGGTAGTACAAGGGTAGCGGCGAGTATCGTTTGTGTCTCCATGACTTGTTCCGGTGTCTTGGTTGCGTAAACTTTATTCTTAATTTGATTGATGGCTTCCTTCACGAATGCAGGGAGTACATTAGGGGGATTGTAGTTTCGTCCCGTCGGATAATTGGATGTGGTGGAGTATGGTATCCCTGATCTTTCCAGGGTTTGGTCCGCCTCCCTTCGATGTAGCTAGAGCGTGGATATTCGTCTGCAGTATTTCCGCTCGCATCGATCGTGTGATCACTTGTTTGGTCGAGATCATGGAATCTTGTAGTTCTTTTGTTCTACTGTCTCAAGCATGCGGGTTCATCTGCATCCGTGTTCATCGGAGCCTCTTTTAACCTTTCCGAAGCCATCCATGTCTTGGGGGTGTTAATCTCGTTACATTTTTCGACGTTTAATAGCTTGGATCTTAATTCAGCTATTCGGGCGATCGTTTTCGCGGTTTTGGACACTGGTGTACGTGAAGCGTTTGAGCATCTCATTGTATCTCGCAACCACTGTTCGATGGTTCCACCCGCCTATACCGTAGTCATGAACCTTAATGTTGGCGGTGAGAGGGGGAGGTATGAT
>JANMZB010000733.1:0-10408 GCA_031382725.1 Sphingobacteriaceae bacterium
GTTTGGTTCTGATACCATAGTACATATCCACACCTGGTGGAACCTGGTGTCTGTAGTTAGCTGTTTCGTTGCGATAATATATAAAGTACCAGTAGTATTATCCCCAAGAGGTACTTTAAGTAATTACTCGTTTGGAAATAAAAATAGATTTCTTAAATATCTTATTTATACACTCAGCAAACCCTTACTTAAAAGGTGTCATTTTCACGTTACTAGCGAAAATGAGCGGCTTTCTACTACTAACCTTTTTTGCCCTAAAAGTATTACTGTAATTTCGAACTTGGTGAGTTTGCCAAACAGCCCTCCTGCAACAGCTGTGCCCAAACCTATGGAAGAAGTATTCCGAATTCTCTTTTTTTCACGGGTTGAAAGAAAAAAAGGCTTGGACCTTTTATTTAGGGCGTTAAAAACTATTGATTGGAATTACACATTGACAATTGCTGGAGGTGGAGAAGATAACTATCTTAAAGAACTTAAAGAACTTACTGAGGAACTAAGTATCTCGCAGAACATATTATGGATTGGCCAACAACCCCCGGAAAAGAAATTTAATATCATGGCCAATCACGACCTTCTTACTTTACCCTCATACGACGAGAATTTTGCTAATGTGATTATAGAAAGCCTGGCTTCAGGTACGCCTGTTCTTATTACTGAAAATGTTGGACTAAGCAACTATGTTCAGGAAAATGAATTAGGATGGGTTTGTAAATTTGATGAAGACGATTTAAAGACAAGTCTGGTGGAAGCCTTGGAAAATGGCGAAAAACGGAATCAAATCAGAGAAATTGCACCTGAAAAGATCAGAAAAGATTTCGCTGACTCAACCTTGTCTGATCAATATATTAAATTATATAGAGATATACTTAACAATGTCTGAATATAAAGACTACGGCTATAAAAATGCGGAAGACGACCATACTAATTCCTATATTTTAAATAAATTACTTTCGTTGTTGGGTAATAATCGAACTTCTATTATTCTTGACTTAGGCTGTGGTAATGGTTGGGTTGTAAGAGCACTTCTCAAAGAAGGTTTTAACGTGTATGGTACTGATGCCTCTGTGGATGGAATAAACATAGCAAACCAGTTAAATCCTGGCCGCTTTGCATTACAAGATTTATCTTCAGAAAACCTTCCAATATCGCTTTCCAACCTGCACTTTGATACCATCATCTCCACAGAAGTAATTGAACATTTATATGATCCAAGGAAATTCATAGAGTTTGCTAAGCGAACTCTGTTGAAAAATGGCGGCGGCGAATTAATTCTATCTACTCCATATCATGGATATTTGAAGTATGTAGCCTTAGCTTTAAGTGGAAAAATGGATACCCATCTCGGCCCACTATGGGATGGCGGACATATCAAATTTTGGTCAAAAAAAAACTTTGACGTTATTGCTAGAAGAGAAAGGGTTTACTTTGACTGATTTTGTTGGATGCGGCAGGTTTCCCTATCTATGGATGTCGATGATTATTAAAGCTAAAATCGGTGCAGAAACAATTTAGTTTTGTCATCCTTTCCTACAATGAAGAGGTTCACCTGCCACTTTTATTAAAATCGATAGAAAGTTTAAATGCCCCTGTCTTCGTATTAGACTCGGGCAGTACCGATAAAACCTTATCCATTTGCGAAAAGTTTGGAGTCGAAGTAAAGCAGCATCCCTTTGAAAACCACCCGAAACAATGGCATCAAGCGTTAAAAGCTTTCAATTTCACTACTCCCTGGATCATTGGATTAGATTCCGATCAGGTAGTTACTCCGGAACTTCTTACTAAACTCCGCGATTTCAAAGATCAAGACTACTTAGGAATCGACGGAATATATTTCAATCGAAAGTTTATTTTCAAAGGAAGATGGGTTCGCTACGGGGGGTTTTACCCCAAATACCTTTTGAAAATGTTCCGTACCGGAGTTGGATTTTCTGATCTGAACGAAAATATGGATCACCGCTTTGTTGTGCCCGGGAAAACCACTGTTTGGAAGAATGGGCACATCATCGAAGAAAATCTTAAAGAAAAGAAAATAAGTTTTTGGTTAGACAAACACAATCGTTATAGTGATCTGATTGCAGACGAAGAAATTGAACGCATGCAACAAATTCGTTCACAAACAGTAAGAAGACGTTTTTTTGGCAATCCGGACGAAAAAATTGCTTGGCTAAAAAATATCTGGTGGAAATTGCCATTAGGTTTTAGACCTTTTTTATATCTCTTCTATAGAATCTTTATTCAATTTGGTTTCCTTGACGGAAGGACCGGCATATTATTTCATTTCTTGCAAGGATTCTGGTTTAGATTGATTGTAGATGTAAAAATCAAGGAAAAGATGAAAACTAAGTGAGTGATTCTGACATACTAATATAACCGCTCTTTAAAAAAAACGAAACCTCCACCCAGAAACGCCGTATGTTAAGCATATTTATATAGACAATGCTTAGCTCTCTCTGGCAAAATCCTACCTACCGCTTCCTGATCCTGTTTCTGGGATTATTCGCCTTTTTTTATTATTTGAACATTGCTGTTATAGGCTTAGCTGCACCTGGGGGTTATTATGTGCCTATTGTAGCAAATTATTTAAATTATATTGATGGTTTGAGGTATTGCTTAATGCAAAGTACAGCGTTCATTCTTAAACTATTAGGAGAACAAGTTTTCACCACGGATACTTGGCTACGTGTTTCGGGGAGGGGGGGCTTTATCATGGCTTTCGATTGTTTAGGATATGGAGTAATGAGCTTTTTTTCAGCTTTTGTAATTTCCTTTCCCAAGCCACCCAAGAATAAATACTTCTTTTTACCCTTAGGGCTACTATTTATACAATCGCTAAATATTGCTCGCTTTGTACTACTTGGCTTATTTTGGAAACAGTCTAACCTGAAACAGGTCATAAATCACCATGATTTGTTTAACATCATCCTCTATTTAGCTCTTATTACCCTAATATACATTTGGATAAACAGAAAAAGCGAAACCTCCTTAGATTCTATTCGTAAACAGGCAACAAGTGTAATACCTGTTATTTGAGTTAATATCTTCTTGATATGAATATCGAAACACAATTAAAAAAAGCTTTTGACACAAAAGGGTTTAACCATGGTGCACCTGCAATCAAAGTGTTGTTGTGGTATTTTGTAGATGCGCTTATTTTTCGCTCGGGCATTATGCCTTTTAGTGTGGTGCTTGTTGGCTTACTTAGGCTGTTTGGGGCAAAAATCGGGGAAGATGTACGCATCAAACCTTTTGTACATATCAAATATCCATGGCGTCTTACACTTGGAGATCACTCATGGCTTGCAGATTGTTACATTGAGAATCTCGCCCCGATTGTAATCGGAAAAAATGTTTGTGTATCTCAGCAAGCAATGCTTTTAACCGGCAATCACAATTTTAAACTTAGCACGTTTGATCTAATTGTAAATGGAATTACACTTGAAGATGGAGTGTGGATAGGAGCCAAAGCCACAGTTTGCCCTGGAGTTACCTGTAAATCTCATAGTGTTTTAGCGGTTGGATCTGTTGCTACTAAAGATTTAGAATCCTATTCTATTTACCAGGGAAATCCTGCAGTAAAAGTGAAGGATAGAGTAATTGAATTGGGATATACTACAGATGCTAAAAAACAATTGGGCTAATCTATTACTGAAAGAGGAATTTATATAAGTAGCTCTTACTATGAATTATTGACCTTTTATTATTTTTTAAAAAAAATAAAAATTTCTGTAACCTTTAAAATTAAGTCCCGTAACAGGGTATATGCAAATAACAAAAAGTATTTGCTTGCGCTTCTCAAGTAACAATTAAAATAATTTAAAAAACTGTAACTTTTGAATTTATGCCACGTACTAAGGTAATGCAAGCAACTAAAACCGCAATCGCTGAACTTCATGGAGAAGAAAACCACGAAGCCACAACGTCTCTCAAAGCAGCATTTTCTCTAACAGCAGGGTTAGTGATGAGTAACGTAGCCGTTTGTTCGGTGTTGTACTTTATTTACTTAGTTATCGGCTAATTTTAACCCAACATAGGGTAGCATTTTAATAAAAAGTAGCATTTTATAAGGTCTCTGTTGTGGCATTGCCCCAACTTGAGGCCCATTTCCCCATTTTCACACCTCAATATTTCCCATATTTTCCCGAAACCCTCCCTGTAGCTCATTTTTCTGATGTTGGCACTAGCTTTGCGTATTTGTTAAAATAATTACAACAACTTAACTTATATTTTAACAAAGCATCAAAACAAGTCCTTATCATGGTTACACGTTACCTTTACCTTTTACGTTTTATCCTTGCCATTAGCGACCTTATTTTACTCAACATATGCCTTTTTGTTGGTTTTCACCTGGCGAACAGATATGGAGTAAATGTAGATTTAAGCGTCTATCAGCAAAATCTGGTAACCTGCAATTTAATCTGGCTTTTAGCTACAAGTTTTTACAGATTATACAGTGAATCAACAATATTTAAAATTGAGCTGATTTACAGGGCTACATGGAGAAGTGTTACTTTACACGCCTTTGTATTTTTAGTGTACTTGTTTTTTACAAACCGCACCGATTTTCCAAGGGAATTTTTAATTGCCTTTTATGGCTTAGTTACATTAGGCTTTACATTGAGCCGCTTTACAGGCACTGCCTTTCAGGATCTGTTAGCAAAAAGCTTTGACATTAAAAAATCTGTAGCTGTATTAGGTATGAATGCTGGCGGCTTAAAGCTAGCTGCTTATCTTGAAAAACAACGTGGCGTAAACTTCGTAGGTTTTTTAGGAGGCGAAGGCTTTTATGTTGACCCTAGCGGAAATTTACTTCCGGCAGCTACTGATCAACTAAAGAAAGCTGCAAACGCAGGTGTGAAAGAAGTGTTTGTATCACTTACTCCAGATCGCATGGAAGATATCCCTCACCTTTTAAAGGAAGGCGAAAGACAGTGTGTTAGATTGAAATTCGTTCCGGATTTTACTTCGGAACAAGCATCTTTCAGAATGGACCATATGGGCGGCTTCCCAGTACTTTGCGTACGAAAAGAGCCATTGGAGGATATCGAAAACCGATTTAAAAAACGCTTTATCGATATTATAATCAGCTCATTAGTGATTGTATTTATCTTTAGCTGGTTGTATCCGATATTAGCGATACTTATTAAAATCCAAAGTCCAGGTCCGGTACTTTTCAAACAATTAAGAAGTGGCAGAGATAATAAACCTTTCTGGTGCTACAAATTTAGAAGCATGCGCTTAAATAGTGCAAGCAATCAAAAACAAGCAACTAAAAATGACGACAGGATCACACCTATCGGAAAGTTTATGCGCCGCACTAGCTTAGATGAATTTCCACAATTTTTCAACGTACTGATAGGCGAAATGAGCATCATAGGTCCAAGACCTCACATGCTAAGCCACACAGAAGAATACCGTGCCTTAATTGACAAATATATGGTTCGCCAGTTCTTAAAACCAGGCATCAGCGGATGGGCTCAAGTAAACGGATTCAGAGGCGAAACGCGTGAGAGGATCTTGATGGAGAAGAGAGTTGAGCACGATATCTGGTATATGGATAACTGGTCTGCAATGCTTGATATTAGAATCCTTTTTATGACAGTTATTAACGCTATTAAGGGAGAAGAAAATGCATACTAAAAATCATTATTCCTCTCTTTAAAAGAAAGCTTTCAAACTAAAACTTTACAAAAAGTTCTGAAAATAAAATCCGAACTTTAATACGAATAAAACTTACTTAACATATTTTAACTTACTTAACAATCACCCCCTTAACTCAAACATTATGAAAAAACGTTACCTACTCTCATTGCTCTTTATCTTAGCCCTTAGTGATATTGCCTTAGTTAATACTTCACTTTTTGTAGGCTTTCATATTACTAACAGATGCCTGGTTGATGTAGACTACTCTATCTACACCGGTAACATCGAGGCTTGTATCATTCTTTGGCTTGTTAGCGCAGGTATCTTTAGCCTATATACCTACAAATCTATCCAAAGCTTTGACACTCTTTACAAAAGGACAGTATTTAGCCTTGTGTCTTACGGCTTATTATTTTCTGGATACCTTTATTATACTAATGGAAATAAATTTCCGGTAGAATTCATTGCAGTGTTATTGCCACTTATTGGAATGGCCTTTGTTTTAAGCAGATTTACCGCAACAGCTGTTTCTGAGTTGGTATTTAACAATGTAAAATCTAACCAGGAAAAAATATCGACAGTACAATCTTAATTGGTACAGCGTAATAACGCTTCTAAATTGAGAATTAAAAGCTAGATCTAAAGCTGATTAAATTATGTTAGCACATAAGTTTAATCAGCTTTTTTGCGTAGGTATAATACAAACTACCTTAAAATCAGCTTACTTAAAGTTAATACAATAAGCAGGTAATAAAATTAGGCAACGCTTCTAGATTACAATAGAATAAGATTAACCGTTAATGGCTTTCCAAAGTAAATCTTTCAATTCGAGTATATTTTTTTGAGCAACAGAAGAGATAAACAAATAAGGAACATCCGGCATATCCTGTTTCATTTCAAACATAAGCTCTTCGTCTAACATATCTGATTTACTAATTGCCAGCACTCTTGGTTTGTGCATTAACTCAGGATTATAATCTTCGAGTTCGCGTAACAAAATATCATATTCCTCTTTAATGCTTCGGCTGGTATCTGCAGGTATCATAAAAAGAAGAACTGAATTTCTTTCGATATGTCTGAGAAAACGCAACCCTAAACCTTTTCCTTTTGACGCTCCTTCAATAATACCTGGGATATCTGCCATCACGAAAGATCTGTTATCCCGATAGGAAACAATACCTAGATTAGGAATTAAGGTAGTAAAAGGATAATCTGCAATTTCTGGTTTAGCTGCTGAGACGACCGATAATAAAGTTGATTTACCTGCATTAGGGAACCCTACTAAACCCACATCTGCTAAGACTTTTAGTTCAAGAATCATCCACTCTTCCCTACCCTCTTCGCCGGGTTGGGCAAAACGAGGTGTTTGTAATGTAGGCGTTTTAAAGTGGAAGTTTCCCTGACCGCCTCTTCCACCAGGTGTTAAGATTTTAGTCTCCCCGTCTTTGGTGATTTCGAAAAGTGTTATTCCTGTTTCTGAATCTTTTGCTATTGTGCCGAGAGGCACTTCTAATATCTCATCTTTGCCGTTCTTTCCGGTTTTTAAACCGCTGCCGCCATTTCCACCGTCCGGAGCAATTACATGTTTTCGATATTTTAAGTGAAGTAATGTCCATACGTGTGTGCTTCCTTTTAATATTATATGACCTCCACGTCCGCCATCGCCACCATCGGGGCCACCTGTTGCGGTGAATTTATCGCGGTGCAAATGCGAAGAGCCCGAACCACCTTTACCGGAACGACAGCAGATTTTTACGTAATCAACGAAATTTGATCCTTGGGACATAGCGATTGAATGATAAGAGTCAAGAAATAAGATGCAAGAGTCAAGTATTGCACACGAACTATTTATACAAAAATAGCGGCCTGATTTGAACAGTCCGCTATCTATAAATTATATTTTTTTATTAGAAGTTATCTGCTACGGCGCAAATACCATTAAAAATTTCGTCGATTGTTCCAATTCCGTTAATCCCTTGAAACTTAGCCTGGGTTTTGTAGTAATTGGCAACAGGCGCAGTTTTAGAATTGTACTCATCAATCCTCTTACGGATGATTTCCGGGTTAGCATCATCAGGACGGCCCGAATCTTTTCCGCGGTTAAGCAATCTTTTTTCTAATTCCTGATCATCAACGTCAAGAGCAATCATAACCGAAATACCGGTGTTCTTTGATTCCAATAATTTGTCTAATGCTTCTGCCTGAGCAACTGTTCTTGGAAAACCATCAAAAATAAATCCTTCTGCATCTTTATTAGCATCAAGCTTATTGCTGATCATGCCAATAACCACCTCATCGGGAACTAATATTCCCTGATCCATCAACTTCTTAGCTTCTAAACCAAGCTCAGTACCATTCGTAATTTCAGCTCTCAAAATATCACCTGTTGAAAGATGCACCAGATTGTACTTTTCTATAAGTTTTTGAGATTGTGTTCCTTTACCGGCTCCCGGAGGGCCAAACAAGACAAGATTTAACATTCTTATTTTCCGTTAAAATTTAAAAAGCCTTTCCGGAATGATGGGAAAAGGCTTTTGAATGTTTATTCTGAAGCTGGCAGTCTTGCCAGAAAGAATATTTGAGTGGACCTGGAGGGAGTCGAACCCCCAACCTCCTGATCCGTAGTCAGGTGCTCTATCCAATTAAGCTACAGGTCCAATTCTAAAGAACATTACCATTCAATAACATTGCTTGCAACGACTATTTGAATGGATTGCAAAGATAGAAGTTCTTTTTAAAATTAAGGAAATTAAAATACAAGTTTTGATTAATCGCTTATTCAGTTCAATCGTTTCTTTCTGCCAATTGCTTATTCAGTAGCCTAAGGCCATCATTAAATGAATGAGGATGGTAGCCTAATAGATCTATTGCCCTATCCAAAAGAAACCCTGTTTTTAAAGGTCTTTTCGCATCATGATTAAGCGTCGCGGATGAAATTGGCTGGATTAAAGACTTGTCTAGTTTCCAGAAATCAGCAACCTTACAAACCAATTCATAGACCGTCATCATCTCCTGACCGGAAATATGGAAAATTCCTGTCGCCTCTTTTTCTGCAGCCAATAAACAAGCTTCGGCCAAATCACCAACTAAAGTAGGCATCCGCCATTGGTCGTGAACAACATTAATGGTTTCCCCTTTTTCCATTGAATTCTTTGCCCATAACACAATATTGCTTCTGCTCATATTTGTCGTTACGCCATATACGAGAATGGTCCTGATGATTGTCCATTTGCAAGAACTGCCTTGTATTATCTGCTCGGCCTTATATTTACTTTCGCCGTAAAAACTAATCGGATTTGGCTTTGCGTCTTCAGCATATGGGCCATCTATCCCATCAAAAACAAAATCTGTAGATAAATGAATGAGGTGAATATGATGCTTTTCAGAAATTTCGACTAAGTATCTCACTGCTTCAACATTTACACTTTGGCAAAGGCTATGATTTGTATGACAAATATCCACATTAGTAATAGCAGCTGTATTAATTATTCCATCAGGGTTGATATTAGTGATTGCCTTTTTTAATTGGTTTCGATTGGTTATGTCTAAATCTAAATAAGTATAACCAACATCCACCGGAAAGCGATTAGCACCCTTAGAGGTGGCTATCAATTCCGCTCTCTCCGACGAATTAATTAACTCGGTTAAAGTTTGCCCTAACAAACCATTGCTGCCGGTTACTAAAATTCGCTTCATTAGGCTAAGATAAAAAGAGAGACAAAAAAGAGGCGAATAAATCCGCCTCTCCAAAATTGTTAAATTACTTGCTATTAAACGTCTCTTCGGGTATTTCCGCTACGGGTAATAGCTATTATAATAATGATAAATACTGCGACTCCTAACACCCAAACCCATGGTTGAGCATACCAGCCACCACCACCGCCATCAGCGGTACCAGCTGTAATGTCTACATCTACTTTTTCAGGGACACTATTTTGGGCGAAAACCGGCACGCCTGCAAGTATACTTAGGGTAGCAATAAACGCTGAAAACCAAACTTCAGCTTTAGCTAATTTTTTAAATGAGATTGAATTTGTCATAAGAATTTATTTAAGTTTTAATTAAGCTTCATCAAATGATGCGGCAGGTTTAATTTGTTAATTAAAAGTATAACACTAAAATCGCGAAACAGTTTTATTGCTAGTGAACAACTTTTATCCTATCTATATAACTCATCAATTGGAAACATTTCATATAGGATAACGCTGGAATGCACTATCCTAAACTATCAAAATGGTGGCATTAATTCATGTCGTTTAGGGATAGTGGCTTGCATAAAATATAGGATTCCAAAATTTATTGAAAATCTTTTAACTAAGGCATTTGAAATACGGGTTTAAAGCGTATTTTTGCAAACCGAAAAAGCGCCCGTTTATAGGTGCTTAATTTTGATTAACAAAAATTTTACACAAAAAATTTTATGCCAAACACTGGAAAAATAGCGCAAATAATCGGACCGGTAGTTGACGTTAGCTTCGCTGAAGAAGCGAAACTTCCAAGAATCTACGACGCACTTGAAATTACAAAGCCAAACGGACAAGTGATTGTTCTTGAGGTTCAACGCCATTTAGGAGAAGACCGTGTACGAGCAATCGCGATGGATTCTACCGACGGACTTGTTCGTGGAATGGCTGTAGTTGATACTGCTGAGCCAATTAAAATGCCTATCGGTGAAAGCATCAAGGGCCGGGTATTCAATGTAGTTGGAGATGCGATTGACGGTATTCCAAATCTTGATAAAACCAATGGACGCCCTATACATGCCAAC
>JANMZB010000750.1:0-1010 GCA_031382725.1 Sphingobacteriaceae bacterium
AAGCGATAAACGATCAACCAATCGCCAATGGCGGAAGTATAAATACCTGAACTTCGTGGACAAAATCAATTCCATGAGGGGAATGATCCCAGGCGACAAGTCTCACACAGCAGCTTTCATCATCAACGGCTGGACATTTGAGCCCGACGAGGCGAAAGACGCAAACGAAATTGCGCGAACTGCTCAAGAAGGCTCAAGAAACAATCTCAGTATCGGACACCATGTTGAAGGTAGCCCTATCTCAGAACAAGATACTCATGAATGAGGTAGCAGAACTCAAGGTCCATTTGGCAGAGACAAAACCCGAGCGGGAACGAATAGTAAACAAAGCAAACACTGAACAAGAAAGATGCAAATGAAGATCCTCGCGATACACTCAGAAAACTCCGCGCTACGAGAAGCAATACGAATAGAACAGCATAACATGAAACGGTATGCAGATACATACAATGTAGTACTGGCAGAACAACTTATTAACTAGAGTAATTTGGTACAACGCTCCCCGGAGCTCTTACGGTTTTCGGAACACAAGGATATCCTGCGGTTCCTTCAAGACAGTTTTATCAAACATAAGGAGAAGAATCCGGACTGGGATAACAAAACGGAGACTGGTACGGTGATACAAAATGGAAAGGAGAGCAGTCCCGCCTACAAACCGATGATATCCCAAGCATGGAAACGATTCGCAATGGAGACGGGTTAGGCGGATAACGAAGGGCCCAGACTAGGAACTGTAATCGAGGAATACGACAAACCAGATCCAAAAGCCGGAAGCAAGTTCAAAGTGTGGATCATTATCGCTATGGAATGCATCCGAGAGGTGAGTGTATTGACCACGAACCAAACCAACGAATGGATCTCGATAAACGACAATTTTCGTTTCCAGCTTGACAAAATATTCGAAGCGTAAGTCGAGTATGATAAGGCAACGACCAAGGAACCCCAACATCAAATCGATGGAATGACTGTATTACCACGAATTTTCTCAGAATGGCTGAATGAGTTCTTGA
>JANMZB010000785.1:0-1037 GCA_031382725.1 Sphingobacteriaceae bacterium
TATGTTTCCTATAGTTTGATTCACACGTTCAAGTATTGCATTTGCTTTAGGGCTTCTAACAGAAATACCCTTTCTTTTTATTCCATAATCATTTTCAATCATTTGAGCAAATTCAGCCATGAACTCAGTACCTCTGTCAAATATCAGAATTTGAGGGACTGGATATCGAGTGAGCCATGTTTGTTCTACTACATTGGCTATATTTATTACTTCCTTGGTTTGAATTTCTTTCATTTCAAACCATCCTGTTGCAGGATCAATCATGGTAATGCACCATAATCGTATAGGCTCATTTTCATTTCTTTTTTAGTGTAAGTACCAATCAAGTCTACACATAGTTTTTCCCATGGTTCAGCTTCTGCTTTCTTTTCTGGAAGTAAACCATATTTAGTATGGGTAATTTTACATTTTTGACATGTTGGACATTTCTGGCAAATATTGTGAACCAATTCTCTTTAATTTTAAACCAAAAATGTTGTCTTATTGTTTGCTCTGTTCTGGTTACTCCAGGATGACAAAGCTGCAAATGATACCATTTAACAATTGATATCTGAAGGCTCTCTGGAATAACTATTTTATTGTTATAACAGATGAGCATGTAGGGTTTATCGCCCCCACGAAATGATTTCAAATGATATAAACCATCAGAGGATGCAAGACATCTTAGGGTCTGATCCTTATGTTGATGTTGAGATATAGTCTCAAAACTGAGGGGGTAGGTGATATCTTCATTATTTGAACCAAATAATTCTGCACTGTGATGTAGGTCAGGGATTGACTTTGATTCCTGGTCTTGCAGTGGGGATGTAGTGATATTTAGGCAGCTGAGAGCATCTGCCACTACATTTGTTTCACCCTTAACATCGTTCAATTCAGGGCCAAATTCTTCCAGAATGAGTTGCCAACACATGACTCTTTTAGCATTGAAATTTTTGAAAGTTAGATTCTTATGATCTGTAAAACTCGAATTACATGACCTAGTAATATATTTCGAAATTCTTTGAGATTTTCTACAATAGCTAATAGCTCACGTTCTG
>JANMZB010000861.1:0-1715 GCA_031382725.1 Sphingobacteriaceae bacterium
CCTATCGCATTTGCAGCATTTCGTAAGGCTATTTTTAACCTATTACTCCCCTTTGGTACTTTACTGGAAAGCACCTTGCCTCCACTTACTTTATTATTTGGGGCTAGCCGTAACCATCTTGCAAATTGTTTGGCTGAGGCAAATTTTCTAATTCCATTTATACCAACCTCGCTCATGAGTGCCAATACTGTTGAGTAGCTCATTCCTTCTATTGCCAATAGATCTGTACCTTCAAACATTTGATAAGATTTCAAATTCAGGTCAATATCTTTAGGAGTATTTTTATTGATTCTTTTATGGGGTTTGGGCTCTAGGTAATGCTGTTTTTTATCATCATCTGAGTTAATAATCTCCTCAAGCATTTTTTCAATTTCTTTATCACATTGCCCTATTTTCATTTGCAGGTGATCGTAGGTTTCCAATTCCTGTTGTAGGGTAAACAGGTAGTCTTTCCTTCCATTAGACTGCAATGCCCTTGCAATCTCATCTTCACTTTTCCTGCAATTGCCGTGACGCAGAGATGCTAGTTTTTGAGGATCACTTTCTCCCTGACAAATAGCCCTGATTATTAAAAGACCAGTAAGTCCGCAGATGTCATTGACAACTACATCCAATCGGAGATTGAGTAGTCTGAGATACTTCTGCATCTTTTTGGATGTAGAGGCTGCAGCATGTAATAGATTAGATCTGTGTCTGCAATAGGTAATACCTTAGAGAAGATTTGGAATACCTAAAAAGCGAACTGGAAGTATTGAACCAAGCAGACACACAGCCACCCTAGAGGAGGCTTCAAAACAATATCTCAAACCAACCTCAATCAACTTAAAATAACAATAGGCAACTCGCCCGCATGTATTCTTCATCTATAGACTACAATTCTTATCAACGAAAATCCAAAAATTATTCGGGTACTAACTTACAATATGAAGCAATTGGCCAGTCTTCATGGTATGGGATATAAAAACATTCGAGTGGCTAAGACGCACGAAGCCTCCATTGGCAAAAAAATAGGCAACTTTTATAGTTTCGTGAGGTCAACATCATATTCAAAAAACTAGGACTTCCGAAAGATTATGTATTGACTGAGGAAGAAGAATCAACCCAATGAACCTTAAAATCGATGTCCTAAGTTGGCCTATCTGTGGAATGTTAAGGAATGGTATTGCCGAGATGTCCTGAACTAGGTAAGTTGTTTCAAAACTCTTTGCACATTTATAGCAGCAAAAGGAAAAACATATTTCTACCCTTAAAAACCTTAAAAATATGACTGGCACCAATCATTCACTAGCGAGAAATTTCCCTGTGTTCTAGATGGAAGCACTACAGAAAATCTTTGAAGTACTACTGGATTCCGAAGAAGGAGGAAAATCACCGCCCGAATTGTGATGAAGTTTTACCCAGTTTAGGCCAGTGTAGGCCAGTGTAGGCCAATGTAGGTCATTAGTGTCCAATGTTAGGTAAGTAGTTTCAAAACCCTTTGCACATTTGTATTAAGGAACAAAATAACTGAGCTATGTCAGAAACCACTGTAGATAAACTAATCGCCATAGAGTTTTATGAAGATGAAGATTTCTATACTTCAGACCAAGAAAATTATAAAATGGATAATGGCCGGCAATTGGATTACCTCACCATAGAAGAACAAAAAATACTGGCCATCCTGCGCTCCAAGAAATACGAAACGGTCATTGTTCATTTTAAAAATGAGGAAATTT
>JANMZB010000403.1:0-1058 GCA_031382725.1 Sphingobacteriaceae bacterium
GGTATCTACACGGTTTAGTACTTGAGATATCAAATGGGACTTCTTCGTATAAATATAGATCCTGGATGTAGCTTCTTGGTAGTCGTTTGACGTTGGTTGTCTTTTCAATTAAATCTGAATCAAAAAAATAATTGTCTCGTACTTTTCGTCCACTCAATATATATTTTAAATCAACAATACGATCGCAATTATATAAATTCCTTCGTGGCATAAATATAATCAGTACTGTATATGGTAGCCAAAGAATTTAATTTATTGGAAGTACAGTTGACAATACAGTGAGTCGATAGGGTTCGACCTTCTGGTTCGGGGTGAATGGAATTCGTTTGAATTCGTTAACGCTGTTGTTATTACGACGATGGCGCTGTTCCGTCGTTGTAAACGTTGTATCAGTGTCAATAATCAACCGATTGTTAAAGTGTTTCGAATTCTTGCGAGATCGGCGTACAACGTGTAATAAGACCGATGTGTCGTACCCACGTAATCTTTAATTTGTGTCCGTATTGTCGGTTTCTTCTTGGTCAGTTTGAGGTTTTCCGTTATACGAAGTACTGTAGTAACGCAAACTGGTTATCGTTAATCTGTGTCTGTACACAGTCTTTCTTCTTCAAATAATACTTGTAGTTAAGTATCGTTATAGAACAGTCCTTTTCAACAACTTGATAGCTTCTTCTTGTACTTGTCTTTCGTCTCTGTTGGATCGATGCTTTCCGTCTTGGCTTCTTCTTGTTTATGGTACTGTGGCAGTCACTTTCGATGTTTCTCTCCGTATGGCTCGTTTCTCTCTTGTATCCCGCGTAACGATTGAAACACGTGTGTGAATGCTGGTTTTTCTGGTCTGAATTGATGTTGAAAATCAATCAGTTGTTTCTTTTTGTATTGGGTGACTCTCTCAATCAAAAGGATGGCTTCTTATACCAAAATAAGGGGATTGCACGATCGTTGCAATAGATCCCTTAATGCGCTGACTTTCTCTAACCCAGCGCTAATTAGCGTGTTAGAATATAGGGTAAATAGATAATTGGAAGCTTACGTTTTGATCTAAATTAAAAAGAGTG
>JANMZB010000405.1:0-1262 GCA_031382725.1 Sphingobacteriaceae bacterium
ATGTCTTGTTCAGTACAGGCTGGTGTTCGATTAAATACTGGACGGCAAATTTCTTGATTTACTGCTCGTACACGATAGATGTCTTGTATGGCCGGTTGTATATAATTAAATGCAAGCGGCAGATATATTATTGTCTCGTAGAACTCCACCCGATCTTGTACGTGGTAGAGTATATGCTGGCAATCTTCAGGTGTGATTTGGCAGTGGTATCTACACGGTTTGGTACTTGAAATTTGAAATTGGGTTTCTTCGAATAAATATAAATCCTGGATGTAGCTCCTTGGTAGGCGTTTTACGTTGGTTGTCTTTTCAATTAAATCTGAATCAAAAAAATAATTATCACGTACTTTTCTTCCACTCAATATGTACTGTAAATTAACAATACGATCGCAATTATATAAATTCCTTCGTGGCATAAAATATAAACAGTACTGTATATGGTAGTCAAAGTAATAATTTCTTGAAAGTACAGTCGGCAGTACAGTGAGTCGAAAGCGTTTGAGCTTCTGGTTCGGGGTGAATGGAGTTCGTTTGAATTCAATAAAAGCTGTTGTTATTACGACGATAACGCTGTTACGTCGTTGTAAACGTTGTATCAGTGTCAATAATCAACCGTTTGTCAAAGTGTTTCGAATTCTTGCGAGGTAGATGTACCTTGCGTAATAAGACCGATGTGCGTATCTACGCAATCTTCAATTTGTCTCCGTATTGTCGGTTTCTTCTTGGTCGGTTTGAGTTTTCCGTTATACAAAGTACTGTAGTAACGCAAACTGGCTATCGTTAGTCTGTGTCGGTACACAGTCTTTCCTCTTCAAATAGTATTCGTAGTAAAGTATCGTTATAGAACAGTCCTTTTTAACAACTTGATAGCTTCTTCTTGTACTTGTCTTTCGACTCTGTTAGATCGATGCTTTCCGTCTTGGCTTCTTCTTGTTTATGGTACTGTGGCAGTCACGTTCGCTGTTTCTCTCCGTATGGCTCGTTTCTCTCTTGTATCCCGCGTAACGAGTGAAACACGTGTGTGAATGCTTGTTTTTCTGTTCTGAATTGATGTTGACAATCAATCAGATGTTTCCTCTTGTATTGGGTGACTCTCTCAATCAAAAGGATGGCTTCTTATCCCAAAATAAGGGGATTGCACGATCGTTGCAATAGATCCCTTAATGCGCTGACTTTCTCTAACCCAGCGCTAATTAGCGTGTTAGAATATAGGGTAAATAGATAATTGGAAGCTTACGTTTTGATCTAAATTAAAAAGAGTG
>JANMZB010000923.1:0-4105 GCA_031382725.1 Sphingobacteriaceae bacterium
TTTTGGTAATTTTGAATTTTTGATTATTTAAATATTACAAATTCTGGAATGGTTCTATTTCTAAAAAATCTTGACTAAATTAAAAGTGTTAGGTTTTTTAATCCTGCGATTATGAATGATTTTTGATTGTTTGGTTTGCTTTGTCACTGGCCCAGTCACGCCGTCAATTCATCTTGTAGTCGTTTCCTCTACTTCGATATATTTGATGAGTCATCGCTCGCTATAGTTTTGCGTAAGAAAAGAGATTTTTGCATAATGTTTATTCGAAAGGCTCCGATTATTGTTCTTTTGATTGGTGCTTTCTAAGGTTAAACGGTTTGAGGTCAAATGCTAAATTGCGTCAAGGAAGTTTGTCGAACTTTCAAATCATGACTTTCAATACTTTCGATTTTTTGTGGGAAGATCTAAGTATGACTTATGCGAGATCTTTGGTAGAGCATTAACTTTTGAGCTTTGACATTGGAATTGAAAAACTATCCGAAGCTTCTTCGGGGATTTGATTTGTGAGAAAGATGAGGATTATTGCAAAATTATTGAGATATTCTGAAGATAATTTCGGTTTAAAGGAGAAATTTTATTATAAAATCACTTGCAAAAGAAAAATCGTGAAAGTTTTCAAAATACATACTTACTTACTTTACTTCACTGGTTGTTCAGCCCGTGTCCGAGCCATAACCGCGTCAAGTGTTTGCCGGTATTTGGATCTATTCTGCGCGTCCTTCTGCCAATTTTTCATTCCGAATTCTGCACTATCCTTTCTCACTCCTTCTTCCCATGAAATCTTTCGTCTTCCTCTCGACCGCTTCCCATCTCGAAACGTTCCTTTGAAAACTTTCGCTACTGGGTGATTTTCCTCGCGTCTTGCTACATGTCCAGCCCATGAGAGACGGCGATGTTTGGAGAATAAAACTATATCAGGTTCTCGAAAGATCTGATATAGCTCGTGGTTGTACCGTTTCCGATACACTTCTTCTTCCACTTTAACTGGTCCAATTATCACCCGTAGAATCATTCTTTCAAAAACTGCTAGTCGTTCCTCATCATCCGCCGTAGTATTCCATGATTCGGCTCCATAAATCGCAACTGGACGAATTAGGGTTTTATATATGGTGAACTTAGCTTTTCTTGATATCCTTCTCGACGATAGTAGGTGTCTGACGCCATAGAAGGCGCGCTGAGCGGCAATAATTCTTCTCTTAATCTCTAGGTTTGTATTAAATTTGTCATCAGCTAGAGTGCCAAGGTAAGTGAATTCAGTCACTACCTTGAACTTTTTGTCGCCGACCACAAAATCATCTCCAACAAGATTTTTTGTTCTGTCCGATGGGCATATCATCAGAAGCTGGGTCTTGTCTTCGTTAACTTTAAGACCAATGTTATTGGCCTCCTTTTCTAGTCTTAAGTAAGAGTCTGAGAGTGACCTGATGTTTCTAGCTAGAATGTCAATGTCATCTGCGTATCCCAGTAATTGCGTTGATTTATTGAAGATGGATCCTGACGTCTCAACTCCAGATCTTCTCACAACTCCTTCCAGGGCAATGTTAAATAGGATTGTCGATAAAGCGTCTCCCTGTCGCAGTCCTTTCGTTGATTCAAAAGGTCTTGATAAAGACCCTTGGATCTTCACTGAGCACATGACACCTTGCAGAGTTGCTTTTAGCAATCTGATTAATTTGTTTGGGAACCCAAACTGAACCATGATGCCCCACAGTTCTTCCCTTATAATGGTGTCGTAGGCTGCTTTAAAGTCAATGAATAAGTTTAGGACTTCCGTATTCATTTCATAGCTTTTTTGCGTAATGAGACGTAAGCAGAAGATTTGGTCAGTAGTTGACAACCCTCTTCTGAATCCTGCCTGGTAAGATTGTAGGAAGTCTTCGGCGAGTGGTTCGAGTCTTGCAGCAAGAATGTTCGAGAGAATTTTATACGCCGTTGGTAGAAGCGATATGCCACGATAATTTTTACACTCGAGCTTGCATCCTTTTTTGAAGAGTGGACATATGACACTCGTCTTGAATTCTTTCGGTAGCCTTTCTTCGCTCCATATGCTAACAATCAATTTATGAATGAGTTCACGTAAACACTCACCTCCAGCTTTAAACAGTTCTCCGGGGAGACCATCATCACCTGGTGCTTTATTGTTTTTGAGTTTCTTGATTGCTGCGGCTACCTCTTCTATTGATGGTAAGGGGAAGCCCTTGCCATCGTTTGTCTCGTAGGATTTTTTTCTCGGTGCAGTGCGTTCACAAAAATCGTCTTCTGCGTTAAGAAGATCGTCAAAATGCTCTCTCCAGCGCTCCAGGACGCCGTTCATATCACAGACGAGATCCCCGTCCTTCTTTCTACACATCTTAGTTCTCGGCTGGAACCCTTTCTTGGCGAAATTTATCGCTCTATAGAATTTCCTGGTTTCATTTTGATCGTGTAGATTTTCGATCTCGGAAATTTGTTGCGACTCAAATTCCCGTTTTTTCTTTCTGAGCACTTTCTTTTTCTCCCTTTGCAGTTTTCGGATATTGCTTTCTCTCTCTCTCGTCATTCTTCCTTTAGCTCTTGCTTCAATTACTGCTTGGACGGCTTGTTTACATTCGTCGTCGTACCAACTGTTTTTCTTGCCAGGTGTCTGATATCCTAGCGTCTCCTCAGCAGTTTCTGTCATTGCGTCGCGGCAACGATCCCAACTTACTGATTCGTCATTCATCCCATCTAATCTTTCTTCAAGCTTAAGCCTGAATTTTCTCCTCATTCCTGGTACTTGGAGCTTTGCAATATCTATACGACGACATTTTTTTGCTCTTGTTGTTAAGATACTGCTAAGTCGAGCTCTTAATCTAACTCCAAGGAGGAAATGGTCAGAATCATGGTGTTCAATGCCAGGTTCTAAACATCTGTAGCTTCTCACGTCCAGTACGTCCGAAGCATGTCTTCCGTCGATCAAAACATGATCAATCTGGGATTTGATCCTTAAACCCGGGGAAGTCCACGTGGTCAAGTGTATCTTTTTGTGTCGAAAACAAGTTGAACTGATCACCATATTGTGGGCAGCTGCAAAGTTAATCAGTTTCAAACCGTTTTCGTTGGTGTCATTGTGAAAACTGAACTTTCCTATAGTTGGCTTGAAAATTTCCTCTCGACCAACTTGCGCATTCAAATCGCCAATGACGATTTTGATGTCGTGTTTCGGGCATTTGTTGTAAGTTCTTGCAAGTTGGTTGTAGAAATTCTCCTTCTCATCTTCTGATTTCTCGTTATGTGGAGCGTGCACATTTATGATGCTGTAAGTGAAAAACTTTCCGCGTACCCGCAGAACGCAAAGTTTCTCATTGACCGGAGTCCAGCCGATAATACTCCTAGTCCATTTAGCATCAACAAGAAAACCAGTTCCAAAAGCTCCTCTTCTTCCTCCGCTGCTGAGTACAGTGAAACCCTCACAGCTGAATTCACATCTGCCTTCCCATCTCGTTTCTTGGATGGCAGTGATGTTGCATCGATAGTATTTCAGCTCACTAACTAATGCTGTCAACGCTCCCGGTCCTGAGAGCGTCCGCACATTCCAACTGTTGAGCTGAAGGTCATTTGTCCTTTTTTGTTTAGCTTGAGTCGTCATCGTTAAATCCTGTCCGGCATTTTCTTTTCGTTTCTGAGCTGTTGTTGTTTTCTGAGCGGCAGCTTGCTAAGCTAACGCGCTCTTTTGCTTGGTGACAGGGCTGCTGTCCATTGTTCCCAAGCGAACATAGCCTCTCCAGTTGGTCTCCGCCCCGCTCCTGCGGCTTGGATCAACAGGTCCACCACGTGAAGGTTGGAGTAGGCACTTGGGACTCGAGTGGGCTGTCTTTGTAGTAGATCGGACGATCTAGCCGCCATGCTGCCTCGGCCCTTTCGGACCCTTTCAAAATACATAATTCTGAAGTTTCTCATTTGCTAAGCAATGGAAATTGACTGTAAAATATTTGAAAATCCCGCCAAAAAAGTGTACTTACGCAGTTAATGAATATTTAGCCCCTTAGATTAAAACGTTGGACCAAATTAAACCAAATAAAGTTTAAGCTGGAAATATTTAGTGTATAACTGCGAGTATTGACTGATTCAAATGACTTAAATTAAC
>JANMZB010000928.1:0-1217 GCA_031382725.1 Sphingobacteriaceae bacterium
TACAACAGACCCTCATGCCACGATGGCTACGGGTAACCTACGTGGAGTATGTATAACCGTATGACGATCCCTAGAATTGGGACTAACTATACATGTCGATAGTAGATAATATATATACGATAGGAGTACTACTAGACAAAACGTTCACCAATACCGACTACCTGGCCGAAAGAAACACCTACGCTGATACGCCAAGGACGACGCAAGTACTGGACCCACTGTAGTAGCCAGAAACATGAATGATCGCCCGACGTACGAGACACAGATAGCAACTGATCCATTGGCCACCGTGAAACTCCTTGTGACACAACTACGACAAACAAACGACCGCGTACCCATGAACCATTCGGAGAAAGGAAAAGAACCGAGAAAGGGTATACGTTAACACACCACCGCAAGAGATAACGTTACAAAATTACCAATGTAACCCGAACCGCGGACATACACCATACTGTCCCTTACACGATCCGCAACAACCGCACTCGAACCAACAATACCGGAACCACTCGAACTCACTCAACAACCCCCCTGACCGACCGACGAACGAATACCAACGACGGGGAAGATACACCGAACGTGTATTACGGACCACTTGTACCGATCAGCGCCCGGCCGCTGGTAATGAACCTGAGCGCACACGGAAGACTCTGGATGTTTCCCCCAGGAGACCAAGTATGCATACTATTGTCACCACGCCTCACCGAAGAACCATTCGAACCATGGCAACCAATCTACGGGACGGTAACAAGTAACATACCCTCCCATACTACCGCCAACATTAAGATACACGAGTACGGTATAGTTGGGTGGACCCATCGAACAGTGGTTGCGAGATACGATGAGATGCTGAACGTGTCACGTGCACCGGTGTCCGAAATTACAGAAACAATCGCTCGGGTAGCCGAATTAAGTTCCAAACTATTGAATGTTGAAAAATGCAACGAGATTAACACTCCCAAACATGGATTTCGTCGGAGCGGTTGAAATTAGCCCCAATGAACGCCGACGCAGATGAGATTAGGACACATATGCTCAAGACAGTGGAACGGAAGAAAGAGCTCCAGGATTCCATGACGTCGACTAACCAAGTGATCACTCGATCGATGCGAGCGGAGATACTACAGACAAATATCCATGCTCTAGCTACATCGGAAGGAGTCGGACCGAACCCTGGAAAGATCGGGGATACCATACTCCACCTCATGCAGTTATCGGAC
>JANMZB010000011.1:0-4500 GCA_031382725.1 Sphingobacteriaceae bacterium
CGGACAGCGTGGCGACGGTGAGTGCAGTGTTGGGCATGATTATTTCCTTTATTGAGAGAGATATGGCAAGGATCGTCGCCATGAGATGGCTTTTTGTTTAGGAACGACAAAACCGCGCTGGTTTTATGGAAGGAGAAGGCCGAAACTGCTCCTTTGCCATCATTTTGCTCATTTACAGCGTATACAAAATTCTGCTGTTTGTTAATGGCAAGGTACGAAGGGTTATCTACTCCGGCAGCTTTGTTTTTATAAACTGCCTTGCCTGTTAAAGCATCAAACTCATACACATAAATCCCTTCACTCTTACCTTTTTCTGTATAGGTTCCTATAAGAAGGTTAAGTTTTTGAGCTCTTAAAGCAAATGATGATAACAAAATTATACAGCAAATAGAGGTTAGCGTTTTCATTTCAGGTTTATTTATTGCGATATCCGAATAATAGATTGATCACAAGTTAAGAAATTTCGTTCAACCAAAAAGGCTCCGTTTCCGAAGCCTTGTATCTTATTTTATTAAGTGTTTGAGTTGTATAATTTCTTTTTCTTCGAGGTATCTCCATCGCCCACGAGGCAAATCTTTCTTTGTTAAGCTGCCATAAACCACACGGTCAAGTTTCACAACCTCATAACCCAGATGTTCGAATATTCTACGAACGATGCGGTTTTTGCCGGTATGGATCTGGATGCCTATTTCCTTTTTGCTTGCGCCGGCAACATAGCTCAAAGCATCAGGCTTGATTAAGCCGTCTTCAAGCTCCAATCCGTATTCGATTTTATTAAAATCTCCCTGACTAAGGCTTTTATTTAATTCAACCTGGTAAATTTTAATGATATTATTTCTTGGATGAGAAAGTTTTTCTGCCAGATCGCCGTCGTTGGTCATTAATAATAGTCCTGTTGTGTTACGGTCAAGTCGGCCAACCGGGTAAATGCGTTCCCGCGAAGCTTTTTCTACCAATTGCATAACAGTCCGGCGCTCTTGCGGATCGTCTGTTGTAGTGATATAATCTTTTGGCTTGTTTAAAAGCACATAAGTCATTTTCTCGCGCTTCAAAGTTTCCCCGTTGTAACGGATCAAATCCTTAGAAGGATTGACTTTAAAACCTAATTCTGAAACCACTTCTCCGTTTACCGAAATAACTCCAGCTTCAATCAATTCATCCGCTTTGCGCCTTGAACAAATACCTGCGTTGGCGATATAACGATTTAACCGAATTAATTCAGAATCGGATGGAGTAGATTTTTTTCTTCCACGAGTTGTTGATGGCTGATCAATCTTTTCTTCGGAAGTCCATTTACGAGTCTCGTTTTTGCTTTTAAAAGGCTTTTTTTCATAAGGAAGTCCGGCACTTGATCTGGTCGAAGGTTTATCTCCTTCTTTGAAAGGCCGTCTTTCAAAACTCTTTTCTCCTTCAGGTTTCCTGAACCTTTTTTCTTCACCACGTTTTTCTTCACCGGCTTTAAAGGGTTTTCTATCAAAAGATCGGGCTTCCCTTGGCTTGTCGGCGCCACTTTCTTCTCCTGTTCTTGGCCTTTTAGCAAAGGAGCGCTCGCCTAATTGCGGTTTTTTATCAGATTTTCCTGCTCTTTCAGAACTGAATGGCTTTTTCTCGAATGATCTGTCTGCCTTCCCAAACGGACGCTCCTTTGAAGCGCTATACGGTTTTTTTGTAAATGGTTTATCTTCTGATGTTCTTGAATCTTTTTTATCGCTAAAATCAGCACTTTCCGGTTTTCCTGCGCGGCTTTTGTAAGGTCTGCTAAAATCCCCCTCAAACTTTTTTCTTTTATCGTTGTTAGAATTTTCCGGTCGTTCACTTTTAGAACTACTCTTGAAAGTATTGTTTTTAGGGGATTTGTCTTCGCGACTGTTCCTGTTATTTTTATCTGGCATGATACGCTGCTAACCTTTTTAAAACGGGGGGCAAAGTTAAGAAAATAAACGTGTGATATTAAATTGTGTTTGCACGAGATGGAAAATGAACAGTTGATTTTAGTGAGGCTTAAATAACTGAAACTTAGGGACAAAGCGTAACTATTTGGTAGTTAGGCATATATTGCGTACTTTTGAAAATCTTTTTACTAAAATATAATAAGGAACACATGATTAAGAAACATTTAATAGCATGTTCCGGGTTACTAATAATGATGCTGGTTGCAAAGTTATTTATTTACAGTACCCCCGAAACTCCGTTAAATCCGTTTTCAAAAAAGGTGATACTTCCTTTTGAAACAGAAGAAGAAATCCAGCCTGTTGCTAAGGCAAAATTCCCTGGTTTAACTTTTTCTAACGAAAAACTTCCTAAAGGGAAAGCCATTGCCGCCAAAATGCGAAAGTATTTAAAGGCGCATAGTTATTCGCACATTCAAACTACAAAACTTCATAAGAAAGCTGCCAGATGGTTTCCTGTGATTGTTCCGATTTTGAAGGCTTACGGAATTCCTGAAGATTTTAAATACATGCCATTGGTTGAGAGTGGCCTTGCGGAAGGAACGTCGCCAAGAGGGGCCTCCGGTTACTGGCAATTTATGCCGGGTACAGCACGCAGTTACGGACTTAGGGTAAACTCGGCAGTGGATGAACGAAGTAATATGCGTAAATCCACCATCGCAGCTTGTAAATATTTAAAGGAACTGCACGGCATATTTAATAGCTGGACACTTGCTGCCGCTGCTTATAACATTGGAGAAATCAATCTTCTCCGCCAAATGGCGAAACAAGGTCAAAAAAATTATTACAAAATGCGCTTAAACGGCGAAACCGCTTCGTATGTGTATAAGCTTATTGCCATGAAGGAAATCATTGAGAATCCCATTCAGTATGGGTTTGTTAAACGGAAAACTCAATTACTTGCTATAAAGCAAGATTACAAGCCGGCTCAAACCAATATCACTCCTAAGGTAGAGCAAGATGCTTTAAAGGCATTTGCTATACTTCAAAATTAAAATCCCATAAGGCTGTTTAATTCAGCCTTTTTTACTTTAAAGGGATACACGTTATCAAACAAATTCTAATCTTTATCCATTAATACTCTTTTTAATTTATGGATATAGCTACTCCAGATCTTGGCGAGCAAAGTGATGTAGAAGTTTTCGGGGCCAGGGTTCATAATCTCAAAAACATTGATGTTTCATTTCCGCGAAATAAGCTGGTTGTAATCACCGGTTTAAGTGGAAGCGGTAAGTCTTCACTGGCGTTTGATACGATATATGCCGAAGGCCAGCGCCGCTATATGGAAACCTTTAGCGCTTACTCACGTCAGTTTTTAGGTGGGATGGAGCGCCCCGATGTTGATAAGATTTCAGGCTTAAGTCCGGTTATTGCGATCGAGCAAAAAACCACTTCTAAAAATCCCCGCTCTACGGTTGGTACCATTACCGAAATTTATGATTTTATGCGTTTGCTTTTCGCGAGAATCGGGGAAGCTTATTCATACGTGACGGGCGAAAAGATGGAGCGTATGTCTGAAGAGCAGATGTACAAAAACGTACTGGAGAAGTTCGACGGGAAAGCCATAAATGTTTTAGCACCAGTGGTTAAAGGGCGTAAAGGCCATTACCGCGAATTGTTCGAGCAGATTAGAAAGCAGGGATTTTTAAAAGTAAGAGTCGACGGAGAAATTTTAGATCTCGTGCCTAAAATGCAGGTAGACCGTTACAAAATCCATGATATCGAAATGGTAATCGACCGCTTAATGGTTTCTGAAAAGGATAAAAAGAGACTTTATACATCCATACAAACGGCACTAAAAACCGCTAAAGGCATTATAAAAATATCCGATCAGGAAAATAATGAGTTTTTCTTTAGTAAATATTTGATGGATCCGGTTTCGGGCATTTCTTATGATGAACCTCAACCAAATACATTTTCTTTTAATTCCCCTTACGGGGCCTGTAATAAGTGCAGCGGATTGGGTTATGTTTTTGAGGTGGATAACAATGCGATCATCCCAAATCCGAAACTAAGTATTGTGCAGGGCGGTCTCGCACCTTTAGGCGAATATCGGGAAACCTGGATGTTTCAGATTTTAAAAGCCCTTTCTAAGAAGTTTAATTTTTCGCTTTCTACTCCGATTGATAAACTGGGAGAAGACATCGTTAATATTATTTTAAATGGGGCAGAAGATATCATCACCGTTCCGGTAGAATATAATAAATGGAACGTTCAAAACTATCAAATCACGTTCGACGGTATTATCAAAATGCTCGAAGAGCAAACCGAAAAGCGTGGCGAGGAAGCAAGCAATGATCTTGAAAATTACCGTGTTTTGCGAACTTGTCCGGACTGTAGTGGTGCACGCTTAAAAAAAGAATCGCTCCATATTAAGGTTGATCAAAAGAATATTTTTGATTTGGCCAGTATGGATATTTCCAAACTTTCCGAATGGTTTAATGATTTGGAAGTTCGTTTAAACGAACGTCAGAATGTTATTGCCAAAGAAATTTTAAGCCAAGTATTAACTCACTAAAATTATGCTTGGCAACTTAGATAACGAAGTAAT
>JANMZB010000052.1:0-5688 GCA_031382725.1 Sphingobacteriaceae bacterium
GGCGACCTGGCCCTGGACTTCTCCAGCCAACTCTTTCCCAATTACGCCACTCAAGCACCGGCCCTGCCCGTAGAAAAGGAAGGTGGGGTGCTGATGCAGATGGCCGAAGCCAAAAAGGCCGCCCTGGCCGCAGCCAACTCCGCCATCACGGGCCTGTGCAAGTCCCCCTACCTGATGCCGGGTACGCTGGTCACCCTCTGCTTCGGTGCCGAAACCCTGGGGCAATACCTGGTCACCGAGGTAGTGCACCAACTGGAATGCAACAGCCACTACAAAAGCACTTTCAAAGCCATTTCCAACAACGCCCAGGTCATTCCTACCCCTATCCCACCCCCGCCCCAGGCCGCCCCCCAACTGGCGGTGGTGAAACAGAACGATGATCCCGAAGGACAAGGCCGGGTGCGGGTGCAGTTTCAGTGGCAGGAAGAAAGCCAACTCACCGACTGGATCACGGTGATGAGTCCCGATGCGGGGGGCAGTGGGGAGAAAGTAGCCAAGAACCGGGGCTTTGTCTTTCTTCCCGAAGTGGGCGACCTGGTGATGGTGGGCTTTCGCAACCAAAACCCGGATGCCCCCTTCGTGATGGGCAGCCTCCACCACGGCTATATTGCCAGCGGGGGCGGGAAGGGAAATTGCACCAAGAGCCTGACCACCCGCAGCGGTAGCACCCTCACCCTGGATGATGAAGCCCACACGGCCACGCTGATGACCAGCCCCGATGCCCGCCTGCACCTGGACAATGCCGGCCACGTTACCATCCAGGCCAAAACCAGCTTCAAGGTACAGTGCGGAGAGAGCAGTTTTGAAATGAAAGCCGACGGCACTATTTTGCTCAAGGGTATCAAGCTCACCCTGGAAGGAGCCACCCAGACCGATCTCAACGTCCAGCAAGGGCTGGTCAACCTGGGGAATGAAAGTAAAGATGTCTCCATCAAAGGACAGAATATTAGCCTGACAGGGAAAGAAAATCACATCAGTGGCAAAAGTACCCTGGATGGAGGGGATGTATTTATCAATTAAACCCAATTAACCTGCATGTGGAATATATTTAGCGAAGACCCAAGCAAACAAATTCATTTCCAGGCTCCCTTTAGCGAGAAGTATCGCTTAGTCATTGATTCGCACATCGTGATGGGTAGTATGGAATTCAAGACTCAAACACAATGCCGCTGGGACGTGCGTCTGCTGACCGTAGGAAAAGAGCACTACGACTTTGAACTGCTCACCCTGGAAAATGTGATGCTCCAGACCAACAACCCCAACCTGCGGGACATTGCCAGCCTCAATCACGCCTTCGGGAAAATGTACAGCGAACTGCGCTTTACCCTAGACCGGAAAGGTCAACTCCTGAAGGTAAATAACCTGGCCCAAATCACCAGCAAGTGGCAGCAGACCAAAGCCGAAATGCAGGAACTGCAAAGCAAACACCCCAGTATAGAAGGCATCATTGCCCTCAATGATGAAGTCTTTGCCAGTCCCGAGTCGATTACTAAGGCCGTAGGTGACAACGAGTTTTTTGAACTCTACTTTCATCAGCTTTTTGGCCGCTCCCTGCCCGATACGGTCAACGCCGGAAAGAAGAGCTTATTCGGCCAAAACCGCATGGTATGGCAGTACGCCATCCAAACTGATCCCTACCTGCCAACCAAAGCCGACACCCTGCGGGTATCCTTCCAGGGTACGCCCCTGTCTTTTGGCAAGGACTGGAATAAAAAAGCCTACGGGGTGTTTCCCCTGCTGCAAACCGACACGCTCCAGCCCAAGGCCAGCGAAACGGGGCACTACCGACTGGAAACGGCCACGGGCAAGCTGCTGGAAGCCACCCTGGAGAAGCAAGAGGTAGCCCATCCCCAACTCCTGCACAGCCGGATGCGCTACCAGTTGATCAGCGATCGCTGGCAAGAAATACAATCCCGGCCCAAACCGGCGGCCAAGCCCCAAACGGCTTATTCGGGTCCTTCTCTTCTCTTGGATTAAGCGCAGACGGCGATGGGACAAAAGATCGTAACCGAGACGGATTACTATATGTGCAGCCAGGGGCTGATGCCGGCTCAAATGCAGAGTGCACAAAGCGCAGTCAAAAAGAAGAGCGGGGAACGCTACCTGATGCTCAGCGACACGTCCACGAGTATGAACGGGGACTTTATGTGCAAGTACCTAATGCTGCTCATGGCGGCCTTGGCGGCCCTGATTGCCGTGCTGGTGGTGGCCACCGGCGGGGCAGCCCTGGGGGCAATGATGGCTGCCGGTGCCCTGGCCGGAGCTGCCGGGGGAGCGGCGGGTACGGTGATGGGTGGGCTGATCTGCGGACAGAAAGCGGCCCTGGCCCGTAGCTGGCTGGGCAGTAAGAATAACTTTTTCATTGGCGGACAACCCACTCTGACCACGGAGCATAAAATGGTTTGCGCCCTGGTGGGCGGCACCATTCAGCCCATTCCGCAGGTAAAGAACTTCTGGCAGGCCAGTGCCCTGGGCCTGGGAAATTGGGTAGGCGAAATGCTGCAATGCGTGATGGCCGGGGCCGCTATTGGAGCGGTGGGGGAAATCCTGGTATTGGGTCCGGGGGTGTTTTTCCAGGGGGCTATCGGCAATCTGGTTGCCAACCTGATCGGCACCTGGACGACGGGGATGGGCTTGGCTATCCGGGGCCTGATGAGCTATTCGGCGGGGGTAAAAGCCCGTTATGAGAAGGGGCTGAGTGATGAAGAAGTACTAGCCGAAAGCGGCAAAGGCTTTCTGGGGATGGAGCTGGGCACTTTCGAGAGTGTGAAGCGGATCTGCACCGGACAAGGCAACATCATGGATGCGGCGGGTCTGCTGCTCTGGTTTAGTCCGGCAGGCAAGAGCCAGCAAAATGAAAGCAAAACCAAGGAAAGCAAGCCCGGTGAAGAAGCCAAAGCCAATGAGGAAGCACAGGTTAGGGCCAGAGAGGAAGTGGTTGCCGACGAAGCACCTGCTCCCGATGGAGAAGCCTATGAGAGAGGAAAGCAGGTTGATAGGAAAACGGCTTATCTTACTGAGGCAGATCCAGTAAGAGATGTTTTAGGCCCAGGCAAGAAATCTCATCCTGAAGAGTGGAACAACACTATTGATGAATTAAAAAGAGAAGGCGTAGAAGTTGTTATGACTAATGAGGAAAAACTAGCGTATGCACCAGGTCTAAGGGCAGGTGAACCGGGCCAAATTCATCTTAATAATGATGCATCAATAGGAGCACTTAGACATGAATATCAGCATTTTCTTGATGATAAAGCTGCTGGTTACAAGGGCATGAGAGGCTTGTACGATTTACAGTTTAGAAGGCAGACGGAAACAAACGCTTATGGGAAGGAAATCCAACTAATGGAGGAAACGGGTAATCAGGAAGCAGCTAATAAACTCAAAGAAAATCTTGCAAAAGAGCTTCAAAAACTAGATGAAGATTTTGAAGGAGCGGAAATAGAATAAAATATATAAATTACGTAAATTTATTCAATATGAAAAATATTTTGCCAATTGATGATAAAATGCAAGCAATGAGCAATGAAGAACTTATTCAGCTTTTGCTTCATAAATCAGCTATTATAAGAGCTAAAGCTATTCCCACATTAGCTGCTAGAATGAATATTGAGCAGAGTTTAAAAACATATATTTTTGAGGCTGCTCAAGAATTAAGAAATCAAACCTCTGTATTATTTGGATTTATTAAGGTGTCTTGGATTGCTGTTATTTCTATTTTACAGTATGGTAATCAAGAAGATAAGGAGCAAGTAAAAAGAATTGTAGAACAATGGACAGAAAGTGAAAAGCAAAGCATAATTAAGTACTTGAAAGATTATGAAGATTTCTCGTCTATGTTTTAGCGTGCCTTTATTTTAAAGATTGGGACTTTTTGCCAGAAAGCATTGTGTGCCATTAGAAAATGCAAATAGAAGCCACAAGATTAGATAAGGCATGAATAAGATTGAACTTTAAAAAGGCCAGCTAGTAGCTGGCCTTTTTTATGTAAACCTTCTGTAGCTGAAGGCGGGGGTCAAGGCCAAGTATGAAGATGGACTCACCGACCAAGAAGTACTAGCCGAAAGCGGCAAAGGCTTTCTGGGGATGGAAGTGGGCACTTTCGAGAGTGTCGAGCGGCTCTTCAACGGAAATGCCACCATCATGGATATGGGGGGTCTGCTGCTCTGGTTTAGTCCGGCAGGCAGGAGCCGAGAGAGCGAATCCAAGACCAAGGAGAGTAAGCCCGGTGAAGAAGGGAAGGTAAAGGAGGAGGCCCAAGCCAAGGCCAGGGAGGAAACGGTTGCTGAAGAACAGCCGGGAGCCGATGGCGAGGCGTACGAGAAGGGAGGGAGTAACTCCAGACTAGCGACTCCAGAAGAAGCGGCTGCACTTATGGATTTAAAAGCGGAGTTACTAAAAAACAATAAAGATCTTTTACCTACTGCTAATGTAGCTACTACTAAGGGAATTATTGACGGGAAGCCAATTGATCTAACTGCCAATAGTTCTAAATTTGCTGCTGAAGGCACAGTGAAGCATAAGCCATTTATTAATCAAAAGTTAAAAACACAGCCAACTGCTTCAGATATAGCAAGAGGTAAAACCCAAAAAGCGCTCAGAGCTTATGATTCGGAGGCCAAGATATCTGAGCATATATTAGATAATACAACTCCAGAAAGCATAGGAGAAATAACAATAACGTCTGAGAACGATTTTTGTACATCTTGTGAAAATATACTTGATGTCCAAATGAAAGAACTTAGACCAGGGATAAAAATAAATAAAGTATATGTAAAACCATATAAAAATAAATGACCATGGATTTTCTTAACAGCATCAGAAGAGCTAACCTACAAGATATTAGAAATTATTATACTATTCATAAGGATGAAATTAATAAGCCTAATGAAAGGGGAGCTACACCGCTTAGCGCTGCTTTAGCAAGCGCTCGCATTGAAGTTGTCGAATTAATTCTTCAATTAGGAGCTGATCCTAATTATACAAGCGAAAAAACTACATTACCTCTTATAAGGGCTATTGATTATGCAATGGAGGAAGAAGATTATAATCCAGATGTGGATGAAACAAGAATAGATACGATTGAAACCCTATTGAAATACAATGCAGATGCCAGCAAGATAGACGTGCAAGAAGGAGTTAATGCTTATGAATATTCAAAACGACGACATCCGGCAGCAGAAGCGATACTGGAACGAGCGATCAAAAATAAAAGATAGACCCTCCGTTTTTCCCTATCCAAGGCCAGCTACTAGCTGGCTTTTTTTATGTAAACCTTTTGTAGCTGAAGGCGAAGGCCCGCTACGAGCAGGGCCTGGGTGCCGAAGAAGTGGCGTTGGAAAGCGGCAAAGGCTTGGTGGGTATGGAAGTGGGCACTTACGAAAGTGTCGAGCGGCTCTTCAACGGAAATGCCCCCAACTGGCGGTGGTGAAACAGAACGATGATCCAGCCGGACAGGGCCGGGTGCGGGTGCAGTTTCAGTGGCAGGAAGAAAGCCAACTCACCGACTGGATCACGGTGATGAGTCCCGATGCGGGGGGCAGTGGGGAGAAAGTAGCCAAGAACCGGGGCTTTGTCTTCCTTCCCGAAGTGGGCGACCTGGTGATGGTGGGCTTTCGCAACCAAAACCCCGATGCCCCCTTTGTGATGGGCAGTCTTCACCACGGCTATATCGCCAGTGGGGGCGGGAAG
>JANMZB010000055.1:0-1791 GCA_031382725.1 Sphingobacteriaceae bacterium
CAACGAGATGGCGACGGTGTTCCCCTTGGACGTCGAAACTCAAATCCAATTCTGGACACCCGGCAATACGAAGTCGAGTTCCCTGACGGGTCAATCGACACGTTCGCTGCAAACATCATTGCTGAGAACCTCTACTCGCAAGTAGACTCTGAAGGTCACCCATATCAGATTTTTAAAGCTATTACTGACCACCGGTCTGACGACCGCGCCCTTTATCCGGGGGAATCGACGTATACTGACAAACATGGCAACGAACGGCCCAAGCTAACCACCATTGGATGGGAGCTCCAAGTTGAATGGGCCGACGGTACATCCTCGTGGATACCGCTCAAAGACATCAAGGACTCCAACCCCATTGAGGCTGCAGAATATGCCATATCCAATAATATTGCCGACGCACCGGCTTTTGTGTGGTGGGCACGAAAGGCCCTACGACACCGCGATCGCTTCATCAAGAAGGTCAAAAGTATGTACTGGAAACGTACTCACAAATTCGGCATCGAATTGCCAAAGACCGTACAGGAAGGCCTCGATATTGATGCCCGTACGGGGACCAGCTTCTGGCGGATAGCCATCGAAAAGGAGATGAAGAACGTCATGCCGGCGTTTGAGTTCCGCGACAACGACGTTATACCAATCGGATACAAAAGGATCGATTGTCACATGATCTTCGATATCAAAACAGACCTAACTAGAAAAGCACGACTTGTTGCCGGGGGCCACCAAACCGAAGTTCCCAAAGAATCAGTCTACTCTAGTGTAGTCTCTCGAGATAGCGTTCGAATCGCATTCCTCATCGCTGCACTGAACGGCCTTGACGTCCTTGCAGGGGATGTACAAAACGCATACCTTAATGCACCAACAGCTGAAAAATGTTACAGCATTGCTGGCCCTGAGTTCGGAAAGGACAAAATCGGGAGGCCCGTACTGATTGTACGGGCACTGTATGGGCTCCGGAGCTCTGGCGCTCGATGGCGTGATCACATATCATCCACCCTGCGTGACGCTGGGTTCAAAGGGTGCATGGCGGACCCGGATGTATGGATGAAGCCGAATACAAAGCCGGACGGCTTTAAATATTGGGAATATGTGTTGGTTTATGTTGACGACGTCCTGGTATTGTCGCACAATCCTCAGTCCATCATGGATACACTTGCTCAAAAGTATACTCTCAAAGCTGGGAGTGTCCGTGCACCGAAAGAATACCTTGGTTCAGACATCAAACAGTTTACCATCCCTGCAAGCGCAGACGAACCTGCTAAAGATTGCTGGGCAATGTCTTCTGATACCTATGTCAAGCGCTCAATCGCTGACGTTGAACGTACGCTTGAAGAAGTCGGTCAATGTTTACGATCAAAAGTGACTACACCGCTCTCATCCTCATACCGTCCGGAGCTCGACGCGACCGCCGAGCTAGATGACCGACGGGCCAATTACTACCAAGGCCTAATTGGTGTCCTACGGTGGATTGTTGAGTTGGGACGTATTGACATCATGGTTGCAGTTGCCATGCTGTCACGATATCTCGCAAATCCAAGGGAAGGGCACTTGGAAGAGGTCTTCCACGTGTTTGCTTACCTTAAGGCCTACGGGCGATCCATGGTTGTGTTTGACCACACGCACCCACAAACAGACGAAACATCATTCGATCTCCAATGGCAGCAAAGATCACAACATCTCCTCAAAGAGCACAACTACTCGTTAAAAGAGCCGTAAATTCACCAACAGCCAAAAAGGATTAGAATGTCATAAATCTATTCTGGTTTATTGTTTATTTTGCTGTGTTGCATT
>JANMZB010000098.1:0-1415 GCA_031382725.1 Sphingobacteriaceae bacterium
ACGCGTGAGGCCCAAGCTGCAGGCACAGTCCGCATTGCATGGGAGAGTGGGGACACTAACGTAGCTGATGTCCTTACAAAACTTCTCCCAGGCCCACGCCTACGGGATCTAATTCGTTTGATCCTGTGGTAGCATTGGCCCCCTCCAAAATGGTGGGGGCCTCCCCCCTTTTACAAATTCCATATCTAATATGGTGGGCCTCTGTAATACCCTGGTGGTCACATTGTCGAGACGTGCGCATTGGCATGTGCCCATCTCGCGGGGACTGATTTAATCCTACCGTGACTGTACGCGTCGCTAACAACGTACCGTTAGCGATGTGAACAGCAATCTTTCTTATGACGGTTCTCGCTTACGGACGTACCCGTAAGCTTCTAAATAGATACCATAACTTTAAGTCCACGGGTTTACACGCTCAAGATATCTTTATTGCTTGCGTAGCCTGTGTACCGCACTTCTACTCGGTTGATTGTTACGACGTGTTTTATTCAGTTTATCAGACCCAGCATAGCTCTACGCGCTACGCTCGTTTGTACAAGTACTCGTGCTCACTTTCTTTCTCCTTTTGAGAACTTAACAATCAAGCACTGGAGACAATGGCTAATGTAGCCGAAATCGCTTTTAACGCATGTCTAGCCCGTATCGGGTTCGACGCACCAACGACAGTATACATCGTTGGTCAGGGGTTCAGGACGGCTAACGAATTTGCCGCCTTGCCCACAGCAGCTTTCGACGGTATGATGAAAGCAATCACAAGATCGCCACCGGCTGCTGCTGGTAGAGGAGCCGGTATCGTTACTTTTCCGTACATCGCTCAGCGGAACCTGAAGACCTTCCGGATGTGGATAGACTACCGGACTCTCCGAGGCGAACTTACGGATCCGGTCGCGTTCGACGACGCGGCCCTTGTAAAATGGAACAAGCGCCGAGAAGACTTGGAAGCGGCTGAATTGACTATTAAGTCGATGCCGCCATCACCACCACCGCCGTTAAACAAGATCGATGAATGGGATTCGTTCGAAGAACTCTTTCTCACATACCTTCGGTCGCTCCGAAGCATCGTCGGAGGAATGCCTCTTTCGTATGTTGTCCGACCGAATGAAGATGTAACCCCTGAAACACTGGCTGCGGTGTATGACGATCTTGATCAAGATCTCTACAATACCGCAAGCCTCACGGATGTGGTCTTCCGCGCGAATAACGCACTGGTTTATAACTTGATAAAAGGCTTGACCTTTGGTGGCACTGCCCGGTACCTCATAACGAAATATGACGCAACTTCGAATGGACGGGCTGCGTTTCTTGCTATTAAAACACAAGCGGAAGGAACAGCGGCCACTGCGACAAAGAAAACCAGGGCATACAACAGTATTCAGAACGCCAAGTACCAAGGCAACTCCCACAAGTTCTCGTTT
>JANMZB010000103.1:0-3321 GCA_031382725.1 Sphingobacteriaceae bacterium
CAATTATTCCTGTGATATTGATCACATTTCTATGATTTTTCTGGATTCCATTGATTCAATATCAAATGGACGCTCCTCTTCTCCAGTATTCCCTGTATAGCTTTGCTTTAATAGCATTATCATGCCAACGGCATGTGTATAGTGTAAAGTCATATCATTAGAGGAATGAAATATTTGACTATTGGTAAGAGTCATTTCTCAATACCAATTCATCCGATCGGTTTCATTCTTCGACAATGGCGTCCCATTGTCTGAATGTTGCAAGCGTCCTCTTGCTTTGGTTAGATCTGGCATGTCCTTGCCATTGCTATTGGGTCTGATAAACTGAAAGATTCCTGCCATTACCATGGTCAGGTATGGCGCTACGTACCTAGCGGTACGAGCAGGAGAGAGGGAAAAGGGTATATAACAATCAACTAGTATAGAAAGTTATGAGCTATCTACCATACATACCGGCATACGGTATGTACGTCGTAAGGCCAACCATCTGTTACCCACCGTGTAACAGGTGGTACAGTAGTATGTGTGATAAAGCCTGTAACCCACGGTACATTTCCATGTAGGTATTTTGTCAGTCCCCTGAAATGTGGAAAACTGAAACATTTCACAATTAACCAGGAAATGGACCTGAATTCAGTCTGAAAACTTAAAATGCTCATAAGTCCTCAACGAAGAGGATTCAGAGGCTCCCACTGAGCCCTGATAAACTCGGCAATCAACCAGAGTGGAATAAAAATAAAAATATAAAAAATAATGAAAAAACACCTCTGCAGGTATCGAACGCTCGACCTCTGCAGGAAACTTCATGAAAATGGAAAATATTATTCATACCGGAATAATATACCTTGTGAAATAAAGGACCCACAAAACATGATTCATAATACAATAATGACATTTTATCGTAACGATATGTCCCCAGAAACCCACTTTTAGCCCGTGATAACACGCGTGGGAGGTACGATAGGTTAACCCATGTTAATCCCAAAGAACCTGGCTTCTTGTTAGTACAAGATGCGATGCAGCAGTCCCATCAATGTTGGACCTGGAAGATTCTTAGTTAAACAATCAGCCAGATTTGTTGTCGTCCCTTCATGGGCAATCCTGATCATTTTCATGGCACAAGCTTCTCGTGTACGGTGATAGCATATACTGACATGCTTCTTCTTCAACGTAGATTCAGGAACAGAACTGTTGATCACGACAGAGTTGTTGTCGCAGAATACATTTGCTGGACCATCCAGAGCGACTCCCATCATTCGTAGTTTGTATCTTAGCGCCTGAATCAATTCTGTGGCAATCTTGAGTGCAATAAACTCCGATCCAAATGTAGATGTTTCTACAGTATTTTGTCGTTTCGAATACCAAAGGATTGGAGCTTTGTTACAGAATATTAATACTCCGGTGTGTGACCTTCGCGTGACTCGGTTACCAGCATGATCAGCATCGACAAAACAATTTACCTGTACTTCCGGTCCCCTGGCTTCAGGAGCGTTACTAGGGATCGGCTCAACTGCATCTGGGTAGAAATCACTCCAATCAACCTCAGCAAACTTATCTTCCCAGCCAATGTAACTGTCGTCAAACACGACACGGGAGCGACTATGTTTCTTAAGCCACCCAAAAATCCTGAACGCTTGATCGAGGTGTCCTTCGCGAGGCTGCGCAAGGTATTGGGATAGTAGTGAGACCGATACATGAATATCGATGCGACCCAACTCTACCGCCCATCGTAAGACACCGATTAAGTTCTGATAGTAGTTCATCAACTCAGGAGATAACAAGGGTGAGACATCAAGTTCTGGACGGTAAGAAGGTGACATTGGACAATCAACTTTAGTTGGCAATTTCTTATCCGTTTTTGCCAGCTCTTGTTCAACATTCTTCACAGAAGAGTTGACATAATCATCGGCACTCATATACCAGTGCTGTTTACCGTTTTGACTTTCAGGGAGTTGATATGTTCCAATATTTGCTCCAAGGTACCGATCAGGCGGACCATATTTAGCTTTTGTCTTGGGATCTTCTTTGAAGCGATATACACCAGAAAGTGTTTCCATTATCCGTTGAGCGCGTGTAGAACATACAAGTATATCATCAACATAAATTAAAACATATTCATAATACTTATCACCATTGCTCTTAGCCGCTGCTCTCATCCAGACATCTGGGTCCGCGACGCACGGTTTGAATCCGATGTCCATCATAGATTGTGCCAAGTGAGCTCGCCATGCTGCGCCAGAGCTTTTCAAACCATATAAAGCCCGTACTATTAGAACATTCTTTCCAGCGTGAGAGCCAAATTCCGGTCCAGCTGTCAAGTATACCTTCTCGCGGCAGTCAGCATTTAGATATGCATTTCCAATATCGGCAGACAACACTTCCAAGTCATTGAGGGCTGCTATGAGAAATGCGATGCGTACACTTTCCCTTGAGACAACCGAGGAGTACGTCAAGGATGCCGGTGTTTCAGTCATGTGACCTCCTGCAACAAACCGAGCTTTTCTGGTGAAATCCATCTTCACGTCAAATATCATGTGACATTTAATGAATTGATATCCAACTGGTACCTTTTCATTGTCATTCAGAATCCGAAACGCCGACTGGGTGTTTGTCATTTCCTTTTCAATGGCCTTCTTCCAAAGATCGGTTCCTGTTTCCTTGTCGATGATAAGTGCTTCTTCGACTGACTTTGGTACTTGTATTCCAAATTTATGCGTACGCTTCCAATATTTGGACTTGATTTTGGACAGGATTCTGTCCTTTCGTCGTAGCACATCATGCACCCACCAGTTGAAGGCTGGTTCAGATGCAATATTGTTTCCAATTGCATACTCTGCTACTTGTACCGGATTTGCTTCTTTTAAATCTTTAAGTGGCACCCATGTAGATGTTCCATCTTTCCACAGTACTAGAAGTTTCCAGCCTTTTGTTGTCCGCTTTAAATGTGGGTTCGACCCATCCGTACCTTCGACATGCATATTTTCAATTGTTATTGCCGTAGCGTCGGATTCATGATCTAGAATTTCATCTAGCAGAATAAATTGATGCCCTTCGTCATCGACTTGAGAGTATAACGATTCTGCAATTAAATTTGCAGTGTACTCCTGTTCAGTACCATCAGGGAATTGAACTTCGTATACCCTTGTGTCAAGTAACGGATTATTGTGAGAACGGCCAATAGGGTTTCCATTGTTGTCGCGTTTGCGTTTTATGACTTGTCCCGACACTAAACTGTCCCCTTTCGGCAATAATACTTGTGCCGAAATATAATTGTCGAATGTTTCTGCATCAAAATCCTCTGCTTCAGGATGTAAAAACGCT
>JANMZB010000132.1:0-1212 GCA_031382725.1 Sphingobacteriaceae bacterium
ACAACTGTCCACCTGTAGCCATGAGGTTACGCCAGTGCTTTGCCAAATGATACAAAGTAAAGAAGGTTACCTAAAAGCAGAAGCTATGGTGATTCGATATGCCATACAGAACCAAGTATCCATCGGTGCTGCCATCGCACAATTGGAAGTAGAATTGGAATAGAAATCTTAAAACCCTCCTATCTATGAAGACACCAGATAAAGTAGCTTATATGAAAACCCAAATCTTACGATTGAAGGGACAAATTGCCCTGCTGCTTGCCAAAATAAAGCTATATCTCTATCTAAGCCACTTGGAGTTCAATTATCGCTTCATTGACCAATGGATGGAGGATGCGGAAGACCATGTGGAGCACACCTTGGAACAGATCAAGCAAGGGGGAATTACCAAAGCACAAGAGCAAAAAATACTGATTTTAATAAAGGCCGTCAATCAGGCTGCTAAACTCTCTAATACAACTCCTAAACTTAGATAAATGGTCATTCTTGATTTATTCAGCGGTACAGGTGGGTTTGCCAAAGGCTTTATGGAAGCGGGCTATACCTTCGATACCCACTATTTCTGCGAGTTAGACAAGTATGCCATTGCCAATTATCATTACAATTTTAAACACGCACATTATGTCGGAAAAATCGAAGAAATCAATCCTCAAAAACTCAAAAGACCAGACCTCATCACCTTTGGGTTTCCTTGCCAAGACTTGTCCATGGCAGGCAGCAGAACAGGGCTTGCAGGAAAAAGAAGTGGGTTGTTCTTTGAAGCCATCCGCCTCATCCAAGCATTTAAGCCCAGTGTTTTTGTCTTTGAAAACGTCAAAGGATTATGCTCGACCAATGAAGGCAGGGACTTTGAAATCGTTCTTAAAGAGATTGCCGACCTTGGGCTTTATCACTGCCAATGGCAGTTGCTTAATACTTCCTGGTTTCTGCCCCAAAATAGAGAGCGCCTCTACTTTGTCGGACATCTTGGAAGCACACCCCCACCCCAAATATTTCCTTTCACCGAAAGCAATTTTAGGCATCCAAAGGGCATTGAAAAGAAAGCACAAACCATCCTTGCTCCCACGATAGACAGGAGTGTAGGGAATGGAGGACACTACAGTCCTTATGTGGTAGAGGTAGATAAAAAACTCGGAAGACCTAAGTCTCGCAATTATGAACAATACGACCCTAATGGTCATAATAATCGCTCGGTTCGTCATCGGGTATATT